>CAYZMZ010000148.1:0-7745 GCA_964479655.1 uncultured Planctomycetaceae bacterium | reverse complement strand
AAATACTGCGCGAAACCTGCCGCGACCGACATGCCTGCGCTAACCGCTTCTCCATGCAGTTTCCCTTCAAAATGCTCATACGTTTCTATTGCGTGACCAAACGTATGACCGTAATTGAGCAACGCTCGACGACCGGAAATTTCTTTTTCGTCTTCAGAAACAATTTGCGCTTTGAGCTTACAGCACGTATAAATTATATGCTGCAAGGCATCCGGCTGCTGCAAAAGAATCGCTTCGACATGTTCTTCCATCCACGAAAAAAACGATTCATCGAGAATAATTCCGTATTTAATCACCTCGCCCAAACCGGCTAAATACTGTCTATGATTGAGCGTTTTGAGTGTATCCGTATCGATTAAAACGCCGGAAGGCTGATAAAACGTTCCGACTATATTCTTCCCGTATTCCAAATCGATGGCGGTTTTACCTCCGACAGAACTATCGACCTGCGCCAGCAAGGTGGTTGGAACCTGATAGAAGGAAACGCCGCGCATATAGGTAGACGCCGCAAAACCGGCTAAATCCCCGACTACGCCTCCTCCAACGGCTACGACAAGCGTTTTACGATCGCAATTCCCCTCCAGCATCCGTTCCCAAATTTGCTGAGCCAATTCCAAACATTTACTATCTTCACCAGCCGGAATTACGACTATTTCCGTTTCCCAACTTTGCGCTAACAGTTCAGCCAATCTATCCGCATAAAGCGGTTCTACCGTATCGTCGGTTACAACAAATACCTGCGACGGGTTCAAGCCGCAATTTTTTATGTACTCCCCTGCCCGAGAAAGCAAATTCGTTCCGATTACTATCGGATAACTGCGCTCTTTCAGATTAACCTTCAGATTTTTTTCTTCAGACATAATTGAGTCCTTCTTTGTAGAGAACAAACGTTTATTATCGACATTTGGATTCTTTCCCCGTCAGACGACGAAAAATCAAACACCGCCCCGTAAAAAAACGGAGCAACCGCAGAACGGCATCGAGGAAAAACACGTGATTATAATACTATAACGGTTATAATATGACACTGGTTATAATATTACGATGTTTATAATATCACGTAGTTATAATATCAATTCGTCGAGATATAATTATAATTCCCGACGAAAATCGGGGGGGTTATTTAACGCCGCAATTTTCCTGCGCTCGTTGCAGAACTTCCGCCGCCTTTTTTCGTGCAGACGCCGCGCCATCTCCCAAAATCTGCTTGACCTGATCCGGCTTGGACGCCCATTCAGCCCGCCGTTCACGCGCCGGACCGAAAACCGCCTCTGCCGCGTCTGCAACCAAGGATTTTACCATGCCGTAACCAAAACCGCCTTTGGAATATATCTCTCGCAAGTCAGCAATACCTTTTTCGTCTCCGAAAAGCTGATATAGCTGAAATAACGGGCAGTCGTCCGGATTTTTCGGTTCTTCCATCGGTCTGGAATCCGTTTGAATACGCATGATTTGCTTGTGCAGCTGTTTCGGTTCTTCAAAAACCTGGATCGTATTATTGTAACTTTTGGACATTTTTTGCCCGTCCGTTCCGGGGACTTTAGCGGACGAATCCAAAACGTATCCTTTGGGCAAAATAAACGTTTCACCAAAAAGATGATTGAATCGTTCGGCTAAATCACGCGCTACTTCTATATGCTGGAGCTGATCTTCGCCGACCGGAACCATGTTGGAATCGTAAATCAAAATATCCGCCGCCATCAAAACCGGATAGCCGAACAACCCCGCGTCGGAGGTTAAACCGTTGGCCTTTTTCTCTTTATAGGCGTGACACCGTTCCAACAATCCCATCGGAGTTACCGTCATCAAAAGCCAGCATAATTCCGATACCTCCGGAACGTCTGACTGAACAAATAACGTCGATTTATTGGGATCCAAGCCCAAGGCAAGGAAATCCAGAACGACGTCCAAAGTTTGATTCTGCAAACGCTGCTTATCGCGAACCGTAGTTAAGGCATGCAGATTCGCTACAAAATAATACGCTTGATCAGGCGTAGACTGCAAATTGATAAACTGACGAATGGCGCCGAAATAATTTCCCCAATGAATTTTACCGGTTGGCTGTATTCCTGATAGTACTCTCATTATATTATTAAACCGAAAAACAGGTGATTAGAGCTTAACGGCAAAAATCACCCAAAGGACTTTTTTAATTAACAAAGGCATATAAAAACACAATAAACAAATGTTTAGCGTTTCTATGTGTTCCGCACCGCGATTACATCAATAAATCGGCGATATAAAAACTGCCGTAGGTATGAACACGGTCTTTTTCATGAAGTTCCGCCGCCCATTGAGGATAGTACTTAAGTACATCTCCCATACGGATGGTTTTCCCCTCTCGTTCGACTTTTATTTCGTCTACGTATTCTGTTCGCAATCCGCCGCTGCGCCAGAGAATACGCGTTTGATTGGGAACGGCCCGGTTAAGAATCGCGTCCCATTCCGAATCCAGCAAAGCGGGATTAAACGATGCCATCCAATCCATGTGATCCAGCAAAATAAAACGGCTGATTTGAACGTCGTTATTACGCAGAAAACCTTCTACGGAATCCGTATAGGTCGTAATTTTATCTACCAAACCATTTTTCAGCGGTTCAAAATTCTCTTTCTTAAGATAATTCGGACAGCAATCTTGAGTATAATGCCCGTTCAAATACACCTGCCAAAAATAATTTTCGGAGAAAGGCAGTTTTGTCAAAACCGATTCCAGACAATCCTCGACAAATTTAACGATGCCGCCTTCATACTGACTTTCTACCTGGTATCGCTGCGCACGCGGAACGCCCAGCATTGAAAGGGTCGTATCGCGATTCATGAGCATTTTCATCAAACCCGTCCAGAATTTTTTCTGTAAACCCTGATTGAAATAAATATCCTTCTGCTCTTCGATGGTCTTCGCCTCCGCTAGTTGATTGACCAACGGACGAACATGAATCACCCGATCAATATAAAAATTGATGAATCGGGCAAACTGACCGGAAGTACCGCGGAAATAATAGGGCTTTCGCGGTTTCATGAAGTATTTTTGTTTTTTATCCCAGAATTTAACAGACAATTCAGGCAAAACCGGGCGCAGGGCATCCATGTAAATTTCGCGGAATTGCGGATGAGTGCCGTTGCCAAAGATTTGCCAGAAATCCTTGTAGTCCAGCTGCTTGATACAGGCTTTTTTCAAGTCTAAAACCGCGTTCTGGCGAAAATTCATGTCGACCGCATAAACGTGATTCGCTCCGCCGAGAACATAATCCAGTGAATTACACCCGGCGCTGGTAATAACCATCACGTTATCCGTCGGCTTTAGTTCCAGCGCAATTCGGTCCAATCGCGGGTCTTCCCAGCAGCAGTTGTAAACCAGGTTGTTACCATGGACGAAACTAAATACCTTGCCGCTGATCCATTCTGATATTGACTTCATATTCAAAACCTTTCTGTATTGGTTGAAAATTACTCCTATTATTATATAACATTTTAACCGATTGTAAAATTTTGACAATCCCTATCTTGCAAACCCGTGGAGAATAGAGTATAATAAACAAAAGATATTTGAATTTTCCTGAAATTTTTTTGTTTTTAGAGGCTCCAATATGAAAGTTTCCTGTACCGGCTGCAACGTTACACTTAATTTAAAGGAAGAATTTGCCGGACGCCGATTTAAATGCCCCCGCTGCGGTACGATTCTGACGGCTCCGATGTCAGACGCCGCTTCGCCTGCCGGTTCGCCTGCCGCTGGTTCCGCCGCTGCGTCTGCCAGCCCGGCTTTACCGCCTAATTTAACCGGTTCAGTTCCCGGAAACGCCTCGCAAGCACCTCAAAAAGACGTTCAAAACAGCAACGTGGAGGCTAAATCGGCTTCTAACCCCGCTTCTAACTCCGCTTCTAACTCGGATTTCAAGCCTGATTCCAGCGCAATTGCTAAAATTCCCCGTCTGGAAAAGCTCAATCCTGAAGCGGTTTACCTGCTTTTATCCCCTGAAAAGGTTATTGGTTTATGGAAACTTACGACGGGATGGCAGGTAAAAGGGAATCATGGCTTGGTTCCCGCGAAAAGCAATCCGCAAGATATTCCCGCCACCGGTAAATTTACGCTGGTTGAATTACTCTGTCAAAAAACAGAACAAGGGAAAAAACTCCATAAAATGTCGATTTTTCAGCTTTCTGGAATGAACGCCGCTAAAAGAATCGCGGGAGAGCCGTATTTCATTTTATCTGCCATTTCCGGCTACGCGACCTTAGTCAAGGCGCAAAAAAATGAAGTGTTAGCCGCCTTAAAAGACTGCTTCATGCGGGAAGTATGGGGACAGGCTGAAAAAATCCGCGAATTTCTCATTGGATTCGATGTTCATTCAAGCGTCATTGAAGACAACTGAGGTTATCCTATTGCTACGGGATTGTTTCCTTTCGACGCCGTTTTATACGGGTTTCACTTGACTTTTTCCGGTTTGCATAACAAACCGCAGTCGTTTCATTTCGCCCCCATCAATAAAACAAAGGGATTGTTTTATTCTGTTCGGGCAAAATCAAAACGACGTCAAGAGAAAAAATTAAGCAGTCATAGTATAAACGGTCTGTTGAAGTTCTCTCGCGACGGTTCTAAATTTGAAATCGCGAAGAGGAAATTTCCGTACGGGGGAAATCGAAAACTTCTTATTCCTTATTTGTAACAGCAAACCGAACATAAATCAATATCGATTTGTTTTCTTTGGAGGAAGTTTTTAGATTAATTTTTGCCATTTTATCGGGAATACGTCCCCAATAATCGCAAACGGGGGCATTTTCTGGAACGGTTAAGCTGACCAGCGTTCTGACGACGCCCGATTCGGGTAAATACGTTGCGTCTTTTAACTCCACCTGAAGCCAGGCCGGTTCTACGCTTTCTATTTCCAGCTTGATATGCTCCGGCAGCTGCCCCGGTTGGACAGAAGCCGCCTGCTCGGTCTTAACAGAACGATCGAGAATCCACAAAACGCGCTTTCCGACGGTTCCTTTTTCCAGCAGTCCTAAAACCCAAACGTTATCTTCCGCGCTCCAGCCTGGACCAGCGACAGAAATACTGCCGACCACGTTACCCGTTACAGGAAGCTGAATTTCCGGCTGCAAAGGACTATCGGTTTTTAAAATCAGGGTTTCCTTAAACGGTCCTTGAGGTAAATTGTCTTTAGCGGTAACCGTTATTTTGTATCCGCCGGTCGCATCGGGTTCTTTTCCATAAATTTCAGCGGGAAGTTCGGAAATTTGAATATCAAAACTGTCCTTTGCGCGTTCGTTGAGAAAAGACACTTGGGTAATTGTCAACGGAGGCTGCTTGTAACAGACAATTTGAGTTGAAACCACCGAGGTTTTATGCAACGTGATTGCAGGAAACGACAGATCTGCAGGAATCGCGCGGGCATCGGCGACAATCTTTCCGCGAATTTCCAACTCAACCAGGGACATGTCAGGATCGTTGGTCTTAACCAAGACTTTTTGCGTATATTCCCCGATAAAATCGGCGGTTTTCCAGGTTACATCAATTTCTCCTGTCATACCCGGCTTAACCGTGCTATCTCCAATCGTTGCGGCGGTACATTTACAACTGGTTTCGTCTATAGTCAGCGTTAAATCAGCATCACCGCGATTTTTAATCAAAAAAGAATGCTTTCCCGATTCCCCATTTTGCATCACGCCGAAACGAAACAATCGGTCAACTTCCAAAATCGGACGCTTGAGTTTTTTTAGCTGATCCGCTCCGTCAAGAACCGCCTGAAAGCCGGAATCGGCGGGGCTGGAACTCTCCTCTGGAACGGCGTCTGAAGTAATACATTTGATTAATTCTGACGGATTATATGGCGGATTTGATACCCGATACCATGCAATCGACAGTCCAGTTACAATCGCCAGAACAAATGCCAGAAGGACAAATAAAAACGTATGCCTCATAGTAATATCAGTTTTGAGTTTTCCCTATTTTTTCTACAGCATCAGCGAGAATATCGCGAAATTCGTTTGTTTCTAAATCCGCCAGTCTTTTCCCGCGCTTGTCTAACGATTCATTGACTCTAACTGCCGTTTCCTGCATAATTTCGTGAGTTTGCTCGCTTCCGCCCAGCAAAACGTAGTTTTTTCCTCGGGTAAGCCGAGTTTGACCGTCTTGATTGTCTAACCCAACTCCCAACATCGCGGCATCTGCGGGTTGTTTTTTATCGTTAGATGTTTTAGCTAATCTCATAATAAAGGAAAACGCATTCTATTGTATCTATTTTTATTCGGGATTATTATACCTGGTTCCACTTGACTTTTTCCGGTTTGAATAACAAAAATCAGTCGTTTCATTTTGCCCCGCGCAATAAAACAACGGGTTATTTGATTCTGGAGGGCGAAATTCAAACGACGTCAAGAGGAAAATTCAAGTTGTCATAGTATAAATTACTTTTTAAAGGTGCTTTTGAACATCGCTTCCAGCGTTCTTTCAGCCGCCTCACGACTGTCTTTGGAATGTTGCTGCTGTTCTTTTTGCTCTTTCTCCGCCGCATCCTCCCTTTTGTTGAAATCAACAACAGTAGTCAGCATTTTTTGGAAATCTTCACCCGCCCCGTTTGAATCTTCACCAAATAACGCGGACAAATCGATTTCGTCGTCGTCTTCCTGATTTTTGGCGGCAACTCTATCGACGGCGTCTGCCACCGAGCCTACTCGGGGATTTTTTGCCCCTCCCATTTCGGCTGCAATTTGAATAGCGACATTCAACGGACCGATTCGCAATACTTGCCCATTTTTCAATGGAGTTTCTTCCGTGATTTTTACGCCGTCAACGCAAGTACCGTTGGTACTGCCTAAATCTTTGATTGTAACGCCATCGCTGGAAATCTTGATTTGGGCATGAGTTCGACTCAGTGCCTTACTTTCCATGCGCAAATTACATTCTGGGGCACGACCAATAACAAACGAGGGCTTATTGATGGCAATAATAGCCCCGTCATTTTTTCCACCCTGAACCACCAGATTCACTTTCATGAACAAATCCTTTCAGCTCGAATAAAAGCCCTATTGGGGAATGTTGTAAAACAGCGGGAATACTGCATATTATATATTATTTTAAGTCCATCAAAAAAATTACACCCCTTGATTTTTTTGATTTTCCCCCAAAAAATAATATTAATAAATTCCCTTGGAGCCTCTTTAACACACGATTTTACCAGTCAGACTTTTCGTTTTCCGACCATTCGGCACAACGCATACCGGAAAAATAATTGCCTTGAAATTGTACTACTTCCACTTGGTTTTTTCCGGTTTATATTTTCATAAACCAGTCGTTTCACTTTGCCATAACAGGCAAAACAAAGATTTAGCTCAACTTATTGGGCGAAATCAAAACGACGTCAAGAGGAAAATTCAATCAGTCATAGTATAAAACGTGAGGAGTAAACTCCGGAATCCAAAGTATAATCCAAACACAGCTGTTTCACATTACGATATATATCTTACTATTATCATTATACCAAACTATGCTATTTATGTAAATAGTCTTTTCAATAAAAAATATAATTTTCTTTAGGGGGATAGTAATATTTCTATAGAATTGTAAAATAAGGGTTGTTTTCAGGTTTTATACTAATAATAGAATCTTTCACCAATTTGACTAATCAGGAGAAAAGCATGAAATTACCCCGTTTATTACTTTCCGCAATCGTATTGATAGGCGGATTTGTGTCCCATAGCCGTCAACTTAAGGATTCTGCATATTTTTTATAATATAAATGTGTATT
>CAYZMZ010000147.1:0-7773 GCA_964479655.1 uncultured Planctomycetaceae bacterium | reverse complement strand
AAAATCTATTAAGATTAATAATACTGCGGGAAAAAGACGCCGCTAATCGACATGCAAACCATGCGACAAACAAACTTAAACCAGCAGTAACAGCCGTATCCATTAAAGGGAAAAACGATAACTGGAAAACAGGTGCGGCAGATGATATTTTGTTTACTACGCCTACAGTAATTAACGCTGAAATTATCCCGTTGAACAAACCGATAATAACCGGTTGGAGTTGTTCCCATACAAGGATTCCTCTTATTCGGGAATCAGAATATCCCATCACAAACAAGAACGCTAATTCGGATTGTCGCTGTCGGATGGTTCTAAGCAAAAATACCGGCAAACTGAGCAAACCGATCAATAATCCTATCAAAGATAAACTTTGAAATACATGAATATAGGTATTATATACGGTAAACAGACGATTACTGCGCTGTTCAATCGTTTCAATCTCAACACCGTATTCATTCAATCGGTTCAAAAGCGTCTGTTTAACGGATTGGATAATTTCCGATGGGCAGCTGACAAAAAACATTTCATAGCCGTGAATTTCGGGATAGAAGAACCGCAAATTATCTTCGCTGGCAAGCAATTCCCCCTGAAATAGTCCGGAAGATAAAATTCCCACCACACGTCCCTGAACTTCGCGACCGGGATGATCGTCGAGCAAAATACGGGAATTTACCCCCTTCAGATTCAGTATCTCTGAAAGCGTATATTGATCGGTAACAAACGGCAGAACGCGGGAGAGCATCGCTTGACGGGTCTTAATCGCAATAACATCCGGGTCTTCGGTAGAAAATTCCTGCTGAATATTTTCCTGCTGAACCAACGGATAGGAGAACTCCGGTTTCCAAAGCGCAACCCAAGGAAAAGACGGATACATGGAGCGATTCCATTGGAAACGCGGATTTTCCATCATATCCATTCCAATTCCGATTACACGCGGATATTTTGGAATATACATATTAATACTTGAGGCTTTATCTCCATCATGTACAATTGCTTGGTCTATTTGAACGTTGGAAAACAATTGCTCATCCTGTTCGGTAAACCCGAGCGATTTTCGCTGCTGAGGATAATTCAAGTTTGCATAAACTGGGGTCGCCGTTTGAACAAACAGGGAATAATTACCGTTGGTTTTCAACAAATACGGCTTATATAACCGAGAATCCATAACAAATCCGTCGGCAGATAAAATCACGTAAACGCTCAACGATACCAAGCCCATAACTACTGTCGAACGCCGCGGACGTCTGAGATGATTATATAGACCGGCACGAATTCTTCTGATTGATCTGATTCCGGTTTTCAGACTGTAACCGTAACCGGCAATTCCGCAAATCAAGGCAATAAAGCTGACACCTAATACACCCCACACGTTTTCTGTCGGATTGGTTTGATTCCCCGATACAAACCAGAGACTACAAATTACCAATCCTGTCAACAAACAAAAGTACATCGCTGTACAAATTCTACATCGTAACAAATACTTGCTATTGAAAAATACGTCCGGAACGTATTCCGTAATTCCCTTCAATCGTAATACAGACCGAATACTGGTCATTTTAGTCAAGGTAAATATAACAGCAAGCCACGCAATCGAAAAACCGATAATCGCCCCTAAAACCAGACTGATCGGTTGAATATATATTTGTACAAATGGAACACTGATCAATCCAATCCATTGAGTTTTTAACGCCCATAATATCAAATCTGCGTATCCAATCCCCGCGCCGACCCCCAACGCCGCTGCAAAAACACAAATAATAGAAAGTTCGTATAAATATATTCGCCTGACTACGGCGGCATCCCAGCCGATCGCCTGTAAAATTCCAATCGACGCAACGCGATTATCCATGTTAAGCCTGATTGCCTGAACCAGGAAAATTACGGCTGCCAAAATTATAAAAATACTCAATCCGGCAAACAGCAATTCAAACGAAACGGTTCCGCCTGCGGCTCGAGCTACGTTGGCTCGTATGGGAACAAATGACCAGCCAACCTCCTGCGCGGGAGGCGCTAAATCACTGGACTGCGGTATCGATAAATCCCAAACACGAATCGAGGTTATATTGCCGATACGATTGCCGAATATTTTTCGCGCTTCTTCCAAATTGATGTAGAATTTGGGAGCGCAGCCGAAATCCTGCCAGTACTTTTCGTCGGCGACGGTTATGTTTTGCGCGTCAAAAGGAAACGATACGTTCCAATCCATCAAATTGGATTTATCGGAAATTCCCGCTATAGGCGGAACCCAGCTTTTATCGGAATAAATCGATTCCTCCGGTAACACCCGACAAACCATAAACTTATGCGTCTTTTTAATCATTTTCCCGTCAAGAGAATCGGGCTGATAATAATCAAAGGACAATTCTTCCCCCTCGGAAATATCCAACTGCTTGGCGGTCCAGGCGGTAATCGCAACCAAACCGGGTTTTATATGCGGATTGTTACATTCAATTTTTCTTCTGCTAGGATACAGGTCGGTTATTCGCTTGATCAACGCTTGGCGTTCTTGCTCGCCGAAAAATATTTTACGGGAATAAACGTTCCAAAAACCGAGTTCGGAAACCTGAAGTTGAAATCCAAAATCGTCCAATACAGGACGATAATTATAGCTTATCGCCGTATCGGACAGAATTACGTTGGCTCTGTTTTGCTGTCCGATTTTATTTTGAAGCCAGTTCAGATTAGCAAAAACGTTTAACGAGGCTCTCTGCTGCGGATTGAACGCCAGACCAGCAAGAGAATCGTCTTCCGTTACGGCATAAATAGTAACGGGGAAACTTTTAAACACGTTATCTTTGTTACCGAAAATCGTTTCAGCGGGAATATCTTGCGGATTGATTAATCGAATCAATACCTGATCTCCCGGTTTGAGGCCGAATTTATTTGCAGTCGATTGATTTATCGTAACCGAGTTTTCCGAGGGAACGGGAAACGCGGTTTTATTTCCGGATTCCAATTTTGCAAACCGATCATTTATTCCCCAAAGCGTAATCGGCTCGATTTTTTGAGACTGTTTTACTCCCCCTTTTTCGGTATTAACCGCCTCCGTTGAAACCGTTGCAGACAACAGCGTTGCGTTAAGACGAATTGCTGGTACAACAACCGGATCAGGAAGATTTCGGTGCTGCTTTTGGTTTACTCTTTTCTGCCCGACTTCAATTTCGTCGGCTAACTCCATACGAAAAAACGTATTCGATCTCAAGCAGGATTCAATTCTTCCGAGTCTGTTTTCAACCAGATTTTTCAAACTCCAACGAACGGAATCTCCAACTACCAGCACGCCGACAATAACCGCAGTAATTGCAGCAACAGCCATCGCTGTAATCAGATTACCCCGCCAAAAGAATCGCGTCATACGCCAGGAAAACTTGAATCTAAACGGCAGTTTCATTGAAACCTCCGGCGGAACTCGTCAATAGCGTTTGTCGAAGATTCATCAATAATATCTTCCGGCTCTGATTCGGGTTCTTCCCAACCTAAGGACAGCGGCTGAGACGCTTCAGGCGATTTCTGACTGGAGGCATCAAACGTATCATCGGACTGCGAAAACTGCTTGGCAGAAAGAAATAATCGCCCCTGCCGCAAAAAACCGATTCGTCCCATTTTCTTCGCGTTATCGATACCGTCTGTCGCCAGAATCAGCATAGATCCGTATTCTTTTTGCAAACGAAGAAGACAATTGATTATTTCTTCACCTGTTTTATCGGATAATTTCCCGCCCGGCTCATCCGCCAATAAAAGCGATGGACGTTTGATCATTGCTCGCGCAATGGCCGTTCTCTGCTTTTGTTCGTTTGTCAGCAAAGCAGGCAAGCTGTCTGAACAACCGGACAGATTCAATTGCTCCAACAGCTTTTTAGCGAATCCGACATCGGTTTTCAGTGGCAATCCGGTGGCCAGACACGGAATCAGCACGTTCTCCAAAACCGACAGCTGCGGTAAAAGAAAATGATCCCGAAAAACAAAGCCGATGTAATCTCGCCGAAATCGCGCGGTTTTACGTCGATTTAGTTCCAATGGGGAAGTATCTCCAATCAAATAAGCTCCGCTGGTTGGAGAATCCAGACACCCCAGAATATTCATCAACGTTGATTTCCCCGATCCGCTCGGACCGACAATAGCAAGCGTATCCCCCTGATCCATCTCAAAGGAAACCTCGGAAAAAACCGTTACGTTTTCTAATCCAGACCTATAGATTTTACTTAATTTACTAACTGATAAAGCCATCGGATATTTCTATAAAAAAATGCGGGGGTATATCGTAATCTTTCCTGTCCTGGGAACGCTAAGCTTCTAGCCGACTTTTCCTGAATAACGCGTAGACCGTATTGATTCAATAAAACGTCTTTACGCTAAAATTTTAACAAGGAAAAATTTCGGGGCAAAATCGGAGGCAATCAAAACCGAAATAAAAAACAACCTGCGTTTATTATAGAAATAAAATACAAAAAAGCAATAGAGATTTTAAAATATTACGACTGCCGCCATAAATAAACTTTTGACTTGACGACAGGAAATCAACGATATTATCCATGTTCTCTAATCTGACAGGTTGGAAAACATGGATAACCCAATTCGTTTTATTGAGGGCACTTCTATTCGTGATACCGAATTTGAGGCGTTTTACGGAGAAAACAAGCATATCCCCATAAACCCGCCGCCTCAGCAGCGGGCAAACAAACAACCTAAAAAAGCGGAACGGAAACTACTTTTCCCAAGATTCCATATACCGAGCCAATTGATGGAACGCTTCTTCCGGTTTAATCGGGCGCTGGTAAGCACGCAGTTTTTCCATCGCAATAAGCTGTTCAAACGGAGGAAAGACCAGTTCCAACTGACCCGTTACAGAAACCATAACGCCGTCAATCTTGCGTTCTACCAAAGCGCGATACGCTCCCGTTCCCAGCTGACTGCCGAGAATTATATCGAAAGCGGTCGGACGATGGCAACGAACTTCGTATCCAAACTGCAAGCCGGAGAATTTAATCTTCTTTCCAACCCGCTTGGTAACAATATCGGAAACCAAACGTCCCAGTCGAGAGGAAAATTTAAGCTGCGAAACCGGATAATGACCGAAAGAATCAGGCTTGAGACTCTTGTATTCGTCGTCCGAAACACAGCATTTCAGTTCAGACATGGGCAAATATTCACCAATACCTTCCGCGATTCCGATAACACCAAACGGCTTACCTTCACCCAAACGACGGCAAACCGTATCTGCCATTCGTTCGCATAAAGCCGAAATATTGATTACCTTACGTTTCAAGGCGTTTCCGTCGGCTCCCTTGATAACCTGATCGGTCGCGGTATCAATTTGATCTTCTTCGTACCACCATTCAGGAGCGATGTCCTCCAACCCAATCACCAAACTAGCTTCGCCGGCGATACAGGCTCCATAAGACAGCCACGCCGCCGAACGTCCCATCAACTGGGCAACGTAATAGCAGTTGGTTGCCGTTGCGTCGGCCAGCAAATTTCTCATCTGAGTAGCCAATAAATCGACAGCCGAGAAATAACCAAAGGTAAAATCGATACCTTCGTAGTCATTATCGATGGTTTTGGGTAAATGAATCACCTTGATTTTTTTAGACCCCACAGGCAACGCTTTGTCCTGGAACAGTTTGAATTTAGCCGCCGTTGTTAAAGTATCGTCGCCGCCGATAGAAATCAAGGCGTCTATCCCCATCGAGCACAACGCCTTGTAAACGTTAAACATCGGGGCGTTGGTTTCTGGATTGGTTAGGTCTTCCGGGGTTTTCATCAGTTTGCCGGGGTTAGCGCGAGCGGAACCAATAATAATCCCGCCTTCCGAACGGCGGCCTTCAAGGTCTTTATAGGACAGTTTCAGAAAGTCCTTGCCTTCTTCCAGAACATCGCCATCTTTATAATCTACCAGATGGGAATAACCGTTTTTCATGCCGTAAACTTCAATACCAGCGCGGGAAAAACACATCGCGGCTGAGCAAATTACCGAGTTAGCTGCCGGAGCGGGACCGCCCGAAAACAACATCGCGACTTTTTTTATATCTGTACTGGGAACAACAGGAGGATTCAAGGACATTTAGGTCTCCAAAAATAAATTTGAATTCAATTGAAAATACCAATTCCGACAGGAATTATCAAAATACTTTTGATATTCCCTAGGAAAACTTCAAACGTCCATTTTACCCATTTAACAACTCTGGTCAAGTAGGGGGATTTATACGACATCTACATGATTTTTTCCCTCAATGCCATTTTATACTATGACTACTTGAATTTTCCTCTTGACGTCGTTTTGATTTCGCCCAATGAGTTGAGATAAACCCTTATTTTGCCGATCAGGGCAAAACAAAACGACTGGTTTTTTGCTCTTAAACCAGAAATTTTCAAACGAAATCAGGAATACGCAAAACTCGTATATTCTACGATTTTCAGACAAATTCCTTGATTGGCTTCGCTCTGAGAACAAAACAGCTGTTGAGTTGCTACAGAAAAACGAGGTTTTGCATTGAGTCTATCGATCAATCCAATAAAAAAGAGCGTTCTCATTTGAAAACGCTCTTAAAATTATCCGAATTACAGGGGGAAGTTTACTTTCCCCCTGAGATAAAAAAGGGATTATTCGGCCTTGGGTGTTTCGTCTACGTAGGTTTCGCCCTTATCCAAACGGCACAGCAACGGAGCTGCGATAAATATAGAACTGAACGTACCGACAACAACACCGACAAGCATGGTAAACGCAAAAGCGTGAATCGCCTGACCGCCCCAGATGTACAAAACGACTACTACCAACAAGGTCGTAACAGAGGTCAAAATCGTTCGAGCGAGCATATCATTGATCGCCTGATTGACCATTGCAGGAGTCAGTCGCGGGGTCTTACCCTTCACTTCACGAAGTCGGTCAAACACAACAATTGTATCGTTCAATGAATAACCGATAATCGTCATAATACCTGCCAAAACGGTCAAGCCGATTTTGAAGGGGTCAATCAGCAAGAATCCCAACGAACTGGCCAAATAAGCGCTTATCGCCAAAGCTCCAACGGACAAAATAACGTTGTTAATCAACGCCGCCGTAGCAGCAAGACCGTAGTAAATCTTCTGGAATCTGAACCACAGATACAGAACCATTACAATCAAGCTGGCGAAAATAGCGGCCAAACCTTGAGAACGCAAATCGCCCGCAACCTGAGAACCAATCATATTTCGAGCGGGGAAAACCGGTTCCGCCTTGGCAGTTGCCTGAACCTTATCTAAAACCTTTTGCGCCTCAGCCGTAGCCAAAGTCAAAGCAATATCCCAAGACTTATAGGCGGCAGCAGAATTAGAACCGGGTTCATAATACGGATTCGATACTTCAAAATCACGCTGATTTTCCGGTAAATTCAGACTGGCAATCGCTTCTTCTACCATAGAATTAGCCACATCGTAAGATACGCCTTCCTTAAAATTCAATACGGCAAACGTACCGTTGGTAAATCGACTGGTAACTTCAGCGTTACCCGGAACCGCCGGAACTTCAGGAACCGCCGGGGCTTCTGTAGTTGCAGGAACTTCAGGAACAGCCGGAGTTTCCGCAGTTGCAGGAACTTCGGGAACAGCCGGAGCTTGTTCAGCAGCCGGAGCTGGTTCAGTTGCCGGAGCTGGTTCAGCAGCCGGAGCTGGTTCAGTTGCCGGAGCTTGTTCGGTTGCCGGAGCTGGTTCAGCAGCCGGAGCTGGTTCAGTTGCCGGAGCTTGTTCAGCAGCCGGAGCTGGTTCAGTTGCCGGAGCTTGTTCGGTTGCCGGAGCTGG
>CAYZMZ010000146.1:0-7783 GCA_964479655.1 uncultured Planctomycetaceae bacterium | reverse complement strand
CCACAGCAGTAAATTAATTTTGCGATACAAACCTATTTTTTAGTAATAATTCTCATTTATCTCAAAAAAAAAAATCGTGAAAATTTCTTCAAAAAAGCCCGCTAAAGGGTTGCTTTTCTCTTTGGAATCGCTATAATATCAGTAATTGGGATTTAATAGTTTTAGATTTGCAGAAGATTTATATCTTCCTTGGAATACCAGCGGGTATACGGAAAGTTCGTTGAAAACCACAATTTTACCTTTAGAAACGTCAACAAGATATGCCACGGAAATTGCCGTATTGGTGTATATTCAGTTTACAAATAAAGTTGGGGTTTCACAATCCTTTGAGGAACTAAACGGCTTAGCTCAAGCGGCTGGAACGGAGGTTGCGGCCTCTTTATTCCAAAAGCGTACCTCGGCTGACCCAGCAACCTGTTTAGGTCAGGGCAAGGTTGAAGAATTAAAAGCGCTGGTTGAATTGCATCAGGCAAACGTTGTTATTTTTAACAACGATTTAACTCCCACCCAAGCGAAAAACCTGGAACAGTTTTTACAGGTTAAGGTTTTAGACCGAACCGAGCTAATACTGGATATTTTTTCTGTTCGCGCTCAAACCTACGAAGCGCGCTTGGCGGTTGAGTTGGCTCAGCTGGAATACTCCATGCCGCGTTTAAAACGAATGTGGACGCACTTATCCCGCCAGACCAAAGGCGGAGTAGGATTACGAGGTCCGGGCGAAAAGCAGCTGGAAGTAGACAAACGTTTGGCAGAAAAACGAATCAATGACTTAAAATCCGAATTATCGAATATTCATAATCGCAAAAAACGCGAGGTAGCCGCCCGAGGCGGTTCGCATACGGTTTCCTTGGTTGGCTATACCAACGCAGGAAAAAGTACATTGATGAACGCTCTGACAGGTGCCGGAGTTTTTGTTAAAGATCAGTTATTTGCAACCTTGGATACTCGAACACGCCGCTGGGAAATTCCCGCCTGGGGTAACATTTTATTAAGCGATACAGTTGGATTTATTCGGGATTTGCCGCACCATTTAATCGCCAGTTTCCGCGCCACGCTGGAAGAAGCGGTTTGTGCTGAATTACTTATTCACGTTGCAGACGGCTCCAATCCAGAGGTTTTTTCGCAAATTCAAGCGGTTACGGAAACCTTAAATGGGCTGGGAATAGACGAAAAACAAACCTTGCTGGTAATCAACAAGGCTGATTTATTCGCTCCTTTGGATGAAAACGGAAACGAAATTTTAGCTCAGCGTATAGAAGCAGGACTGATTGCAGGCGATTTATCGGCTATTGACAGATACCGTCGGCTGAAGGAGTTATATCCTAACGCCTTGTTTATCAGTACAGTTTCAAAAATGGGTTTAGCTCAATTTGAAAAGCGGGTAATAGACTGTTTAAGTCGGTCGTATACCTGCATAGAACTAAATTTCAATTGCGCCGAGGGAAAGTTGCTGTCGTTTTTATCCGATAATTCCGAAATCCTTTCCCGTACTTTTACAGACGATGGTACGGTAAACATCGTTTGCAGAATTTCCGAAAGATACCTGCACGCATTGCCTGGCAAGGTGAAATACAAAACACATCAAGAAGGAATCGTAGAACAATCCTAACAAAGCTACTCAATATTCAGTTGGTTTTTTACTGGTATTTGAAAAAATTATTCCCTGTTTTAGCAATACGCATAATTTTTTTAATGATAATCAGATAAAAAAATATCGACTAAGTAAAAAGTAAAATTGTTAAAAGTTTTCTACAAGTTAGATACACACCACAATATTACAATTACAGCACAACAATAATTGTTTTTAAATTCGGAGAAACATAATAATTATGACTACTGAAAATCAACCATTGGTTTTAATCGCAGACGGTAATTCAAATGACGTTGTTGCCATAACTCGGATTTTAAGCAATGAAGGATATTGTTTTGCTTCGGCAAACAGCGTCGAGGAACTGCAAAACGGAATCGTTCAGCTTCGACCGGCCGTAGTAATTTATTGTCGCGATAACATGGGTGATGTTGCCTGTTCTGATGTTATCAAAAACGCGCTGGACAATTATCCCGAAATCAAGTTTATCGTCGCCTCCGAAGATGCAGATCCTGCAAAAGTAGTAATCTGCATTAAACTGGGGGCATTCGATTATGTTACCAAGCCGTTCCAAGCCAATCAGTTAATTACCTCGATTGCAAATGCGGTTAAATTACAGGAATCAGAGACAATTCGACGAGAAATGTCGGGAATTCCCAGCAGTCGTGCCGATTTACCACCGGAATTTGATCCTTACGTGGGAGAATCACTACTTACACTGGGTTTTTTGAAAAAAGCGTCTATTTTTGCTAAGCGGGATTTTCCGATTTTACTTCAGGGTGAAAACGGCATAGGAAAGCAATTACTAGCGAAGTTAATTCATCAGGCTTCTAAACATCCGGGAAATTTTGCTTCCATTTCCTTTCGCGGTTTGACCGAAACGGAAGCCTATACAGAGTTATATAATGCCTTGCGGCGCTGTAATAGCGGAACGTTATATATTTATGACGCTTCCTATATGACCATTCACCAGCAACACATGATAGTAAAAGCACTGCAGGAGAGAAGATTTTCGTTTCCATACAGCATGAATTTGCCGGAAGTTAATCTGGAAAACACTCGTTTAATTTTTGGTACTTCCAGACCGCTGGAACCGTTGCTGCAAGAAAATAAACTTGATGAAAAGTTATACTATAGTTTGAGTACCAATTCAGTTTTGATGGTTCCGTTACGGGAAAACAGAAATGATATTCCGGTACTACTGGATCATTTTCTCAGATATTTTTCCAATAAAATGGGTAAACCCGTTCCGACATACCCCAAAGAACTGATTTCGTTACTAAAATCCTATCATTTCCCCGGAAATATTTCCGAGTTTATTTCGATGGTAGAAAACGCTTTGGCGTTTCATGAAAAAAGGATGCTTTCAACGTCAGCTTTTGCTCATGCGATGGAAACACGTCGAGCGAAGGCAGCATCTGCGTTGCCGTCTTCTATGTCTTTTCAAGATTTAATCCGGCTTGTTGAACCGATGCCGTCGCTTAAAAGAGCAAAAGAGATTTATGTCACCGAGGCGTTACGCCGTTGCGAAAATAATCAGTCTGCCACCGGAAAATTACTGGGAATTACTCGTCAGGCGATAAATAACTATATCACCAGGCGTGCCTCGCTCCAGTGCGAACTATCCGAAGATAATCCGTCAAATAGAAATACAGACGACGATAACGACTGATTCTTGCTGATTGATTTCTCTTTTCAGTCTGAATGTTATGCAATATAGCCGTTCTTTTATAGAACAATGTATACGATAGCCATATAAAAGCGTTTTTCCCTCCCGATTTCAATCTGGAGGGGCGTTTTATATGTTGGTATATTCAGCAGATAGTATTCGACAGAAAATATTTTTCAAGAAATCGTCGATACGTTTAAACTCTCGTTAAAATATCTTTACCCCGTCCCTGTTATAATCTTGGGATTATATTATAATAGAGAGGTCATCTGGCAGAACATACCAAATTCAGCCTTGATTTTTCCGCCGTCGAGATTTATACTATGACTACTTGATTTTTCACTTGGCGTCGTTTTGATTTCGCCCGAACAGAATAAAACAACCTTTTGTTTTATTGATTGGGACGAAATGAAACGACTGGGGTTTGTTATTCAAACCGAAAAAATTCAAGTGGAACCCGTATATTTAGAATCAAGCGGAAATATTTTACTGAATTAGTTGTAAAAAGGTTGACTGCTGGAAATAAACAGAATAAACAGAATTATTACCCGATTTTCCCCCACTCATGAGCAAATTTATTTTTATTACCGGCGGCGTTGTTTCTTCCTTGGGCAAAGGTTTAACCTCAGCTAGTTTAGGGCTGTTGCTAAAAAGCCGCGGCCTGCGGGTTGAAATGCTGAAAATGGACCCGTATATTAACGTAGACCCCGGTACGATGAATCCGTTTCAGCATGGCGAAGTTTTTGTAACCGACGACGGCGCGGAAACCGACTTGGACTTGGGGCATTACGAACGATTCGTGTGTCAGCCGATGGGACATCGGAATAATATTACCACCGGCGCAATTTACTCTCGTATTATCGAGCGGGAACGACGCGGAGATTACAACGGAGCGACCGTTCAGGTGGTTCCGCATATTACCAACGAAATCAAAACCAGCTGGCTGAAGCTGGAACGTCCAGACGTAGACGTAATTTTAGTCGAATTGGGCGGAACGGTCGGCGATATTGAAGGGTTGCCGTTTTTGGAAGCCGTTCGTCAGTTCCATTTGGAAAGAGACCCCGACGACGTGATGTTTATTCACATGACGTTAATTCCATACCTGAACGCATCGGGCGAAATCAAAACCAAGCCGACCCAGCATTCCGTCCAGAAAATGCGGGAAGTGGGCGTTCAGCCTGACATGCTTATCTGCCGAACAACTCAGCATATTGACGAAGACGTGAAGCGAAAAATCGCTCTGTTTTGCAATGTCAGACCGGAAAACGTAATTATCGAGCGGGACGTTCCGAATTCAATTTACGAAGTTCCGATTATGCTTCGTGCTGAAAAAACAGACGAAATCATTTGCAAAAAACTGCATCTGCCGGAAGTTGAGCCCGATTTAACGCCGTGGAATGAAATGCTTACTCGCGTCATTCACCCGGAAAAGACGGTTAAGATTGCGGTTGTCGGCAAGTATATTACTCTGACCGATTCTTATAAATCGATTTACGAGGCTTTAATGCACGCCGGAGCAGCCAACCACGCGAAGGTAGAAATTTTACGAATTGAGGCCGAGCAAGTAGAAGAAAACGGCGCGGACAGCGTGCTTGCCGACGTTCAGGGTGTTTTGGTTCCCGGCGGTTTCGGCGTTCGCGGCGCGGCGGGAAAAATGGGGGCAATTCAATGGGCAAGAGAAAATAAAGTCCCGTTTTTGGGAATCTGTTACGGCTTGCAATGCGCGGTGATTGAATTTGCTCGGCATGTATGCGGTATTGAAAATGCGTACAGTATCGAATGGAAGTCGGAAAGCGAAATTTACGAAGGCAGCGTTTCTGCCAACTCGCTTGAAGCGGCGGTTGTACTTATGGACGCGCAGCAAAACGTTGTTGACCGCGGCGGAACGATGCGTTTGGGCGATTACGCCTGCTGGCTAAAGCAGGGAACGCGTGCCCGCGAGGCCTATGGGGCTGAAATGGTGCGCGAACGACATCGACATCGTTACGAAGTCAATCCCAATTTGAAAACCACCTTGGAAGAAAAAGGGATGGTTATTTCCGGGGTAAATCCGGATAGCCGCTTGGTTGAAATCGTGGAATTAGCCAATCATCCATGGTTTGTCGCAACGCAGGCGCACCCGGAGTTCAAGTCCCGTCCCACGCAGCCGCACCCGTTGTTTGTCGCTTTTGTCAAGGCATCTTTAGAAAACGTCAGATAACGAAAAATTGAATATAATCCGTGCTATTTATACTATGACTGATTGAATTTTCCTCTTGACGTCGTTTTGATTTCGCCCACTAAGTTGAGCTAAATCCTTGTTTTACTGATTATGGCGAAATGAAACGACTGATTTATGAAAATATAAATCGGAAAAACTCAAGTGGAAGCAGTATATATACGGATTTATAGTATTCTAAAATGTTGCTTTGTTCCGAGCGGTAAATAAATAGACCGCCCGACAGAGCGTTCTATTTTTATAACCGTTTAAACACCCTGCGGTTAGAATGCGGGGCTGAGGAACAATTAGAGTTCTTTTTTACTGATAAACGCGAAAGCCCGGCTGATTGGAAGCGGTTTCAAGCTGGGCAATAACCCGGCGGATTCGCTCTTTGCCAATTTGACAAATATCGGTATATCCGGCTTTATACGCCTCCGTTTTCGGCGAGCAGGATTCGGGAATCTGAACCATAATAAATCGACGATTTCCGCCGTCTTGCGCGTTGAGTTTCAAAACCGCTTCGGCTGTCGTGGCAGAGCCGGAAAAGAAATCCAAAACCGTATCTTGCGTATCGGTTACCGCTTCAATGAGAAATTGAATCAATGCAGTCGGTTTGGGACTGTTAAAAATCCGCACGCCGTCAAAAAGTTTGTTCAACTGTTCGGTATTGGCTTTGGTTGAATACAATCCCAAATAGGTGGTCAATTGTTGATGCTGGGAATACTCGCAGAAAAATTCTTTTCTGGCCGGATAGCCTTTCCCCCGAGGAAAGATAATCCGATTATCAGCAATCAAAGCGTTCATCTTTTCTTCTGTATATGGGGTTTCAAAGGTATACTGTTTTCCGTTTGCAGGATTGGTAATCGTACGTTGTTGAAATCCCTGTCCGAATCGCTGCAAATACTGCCGTTTCCAAAGTCCGCGGGGATCTTTATCGGGATTGGCAAACGTATCGGTACTCCTTTTTTTACCGCGAAACACGAATTGCTGCGCATCTTTGGCATAACAAAGAATATGTTCGTGATTTTCAACAACCATTTGTTTTCGGAGGATTCCCTGCGCTCCCTGGGTTGTCAGCCAGATAAAATCCGCAACAAAATTACTTTCTCCGTAAATTTCATCGCAGATTTTCCGCAGATTCATTACTTCCGTATCGTCGATAGAAATAAAAATCGCTCCGGCAGGTACGAGTAATTTTTGCGATAAAATCAGACGCGGATAGATCATATTCAGCCAGCTGGCATGCGATTGCGCAATTGTACTGTCGTTCGATTCCGCTTTGCCTGCCGGAGTACAAAATTTATCGGAGTAAATAAACTGTTTCCCGGTATTATAGGGAGGATCGATATAGATCATCTTGATAGTTTGAGCCATGTTTCCAATTTCCGAATCAGAAGAAAGCATGGCCTTTAACACATCTATATTATCACCTTGAATATATAAATTTTCTGTTGTTTGATAATTGAACGATTCATCAGGATTAAGCTGGAATGATTTTTCGGTATCGGTTTGCGCCTGTTCCGCCGCCTGATATTTCCCTGACCAGGAAAAAGGATTTGTTTCTCCGTTGCAAAGAGCGTATTGTCCCAACAACCGACGAAGTTTATCGCAGTCGAGCTGATTTCCTACCGCAATTTCAGGAAACAAGTTCCGTAATTGCAGTACTTTTTTCGTTAGGATTTCATCAGATTGATTCATCTGGCTGGCTATTTGATGTTGGTAATATGAAAATTTAAACCTGAAAATTTCAAGTTCAGTCAGTATATTACTGACCTTCAAGCGTACCGGCTATTATATTCGATTTCCTCTTTTTTACAAGAGGAATCAGTTTTATACTATGACTACTTGATTTTTTCTATCGACGCCGTTTTGATTTCGCCCCCGCAGGAATAAAAACTCTCTGTTTTACGGATTAAGACGAAATGAAACGGCTGTTTTATGATAATATAAGCCGGAAAATATCAAGAGGAATCCGTTTTAAGTATTTTTGGGGAGGGAATTATTTCCTTAATCGCCTACGATACATGGTAAAAGTTACCGCCGATTCACAGTTTCGGGGTTTGCGTACAAAAATACCCCCTTTTATTCTTTGGCGGGTAGATTATAATGAAGATAAATGATTTTTCCCATCGAAGTCGTTTTGATTTCGCCCTTTTTGAAGCGTGTATTCCCCGCTTTATCGAGCAGGGCGAGTTATACTATGACAACTTGATTTTTTCTCTTAACGTCGTTTGGATTTCGCCAGAACAGAATAAAACAGCCCCATTTGTTTTATTGATTGGGGCAAAATGAAACGACTGCGGTTTATTATGCAAACCGGAAAAAG
>CAYZMZ010000145.1:0-7783 GCA_964479655.1 uncultured Planctomycetaceae bacterium | reverse complement strand
TTTGAAGTGCTGATCGAACCGCTAAAGCTGCTCCAAATGTCGGCACCCGATTCTTTATATTGAATCGTATAATTGGGATTGACAACCGTGTCTCCGTTCGCATTAAGCAATTCATCCCAGCTGAGTTGAATCTTGGTGGTTGATTCGGCAACTGCGGCAAAATTGAGAACGTCCAGTTGTTCTTGGGTCGAAACCTTGTACGCGTTGGCGGTGCTGCTTGACGACCAGCTTGAATCGCCGTCGTCTCCCTGTGCGCTTTCCGCCATAACCCGGAAGGAATATTTCGTGTTGAAATTGGTTCCCGTCCAGCTGCAATTCGTATTTGTTCCCTTGTAAATTTGTGTCCATGTACTTCCGTTCCAAACCTGAACGATGTAATCTTCTATATAGGAGGAAGCGGCATCGGAGGCAAGCGGCTGCCAGGTAAGACTAATCTCTTTTCCGACCGCAGAACCGGCGGTAAATGTCGGAGCGGTGAGTTTTAACCAGGTTGTTGCGTTGGTTGATGCGGCAGAATCGGTGTAAATAACGCCGCCTACCGTGCCGCCCTTCGCCGTTACGGTGAACGCATACTGCGTATTGTTTGTCAAACCGGAAACCTTCGCCGAGGCGGTTGAACCGTTATAGGTAATAGTCGAAACGATTCCCGAAGCGCAAGTAACGTTATAGCCTGTCGCGTTTGCAACCAAATCCCACGTTACGATAATCGTACTGGTTCCGTTGGTAGAATCCGGTGTCGCGGTAACGTTGGCGGGGATTGCCAAATGCGCTCTGGCGGTTACAGAAACGGAATCTGCTGTTGAGATTACGTTGCCGTCTGCATTCCGCGCATAAATGGTAAACGTGTAAGTTTCACCTTCCGTTAAATTACCGATTGTAGTTTGAAGATTACCGACGGCAATATCGATAGAGTTATTATTTCCCCATTCAATTGTATATCCCGCCAGATCAGAACGACCTTCGTTGTCGTCATTCCAATTCAATTCTACGGTGTTATAACTGGTGCTGCTGCTATTGGCCGAAATATCCATCTTTGCCCACGTTGTTGCGGAAGTTAAAACCGCAGCCGAGGGACTGAGTAACGTTGTTGTATCGGTACTGTAGGAATAAATCTTGAAATCATAAAGCATATTTTCGGTCAAACCGTTAAACGTACAAGTCGTTCCGGTAATCGATTTATCTGCTCCCAACGTTTGAACCAAGGTACTGCCCTGATAACATTCAACAACGTAGTAATAGGAATTGTCGGCTTCCTCGGAAGGCTGCCAGGAAACATCAATTTGATACGTTTGAGTTGCAACAGCAGCGGCTTCGGTAACAACAGCCGGAGCTTTTTTGGTTACACACGTTACGGATTCGCTATATGCGGAACTGGTTTCGCCCGCCGCGTTATTATCGACGGTAATCGCGCAAACCCGAAATTCATACGACGTACCGCTATCCAAATTACGAATGAAGGCGTTTGTTCCGTTAAAATAAATATCCTCGGTAGAAACGTCCGACCAGTTATTTGAAGTTGTAGGAATTGCTACACGATACTGAACTTTATAATTCTTCAGAGTACCGGCAGATTGATTTCCCGTCCAGCTTAGTTTAATATTCGACGCATCGGAAGCGACGGCCGACAAATTTGAGGGCGCGTCAGCGCGAGTCAGTTCAATCGAAGCCGGGCTTGACCAGGCGTAGTATACGCCCTCGACAGGATCGGTAGAAATCGCGGCGTATACAAAATATTCAGACGTGTTACCGTCTAAAATTTCGGTATTGAACACGGCGGTCGTATTAACGACGCCATTAACCCGATATCCGCTTGCGTGATCAATTGCATCCCACGTAATTTGGGCAGAACCGTCTTGACTGACCGCATTTGACCAGCTCAAAACTGGAGTACTTAAAGCGATAGCCGTAGTTGCCTGCTTAACGGTACTGGATTGAACGTATAAATTCTCATCTCCAGAGATAGTAATACGGAACCAGTATTGCGTTCCGACCGTCAATCCCTCAACGGTATATCCGGTATCTGTGCCCGTATAAACATTGGTATAATTAATACCATCGGCAGAATATTCCAATGTTGCAGAATTGCCGTTAGTCGGGATATTCCAGGCAACATCAATAGACGTTGTCGAATTCGTGCTGAACGTTGTGTCGCTACCCGCCATATTCAAGGCGACGATTTCCGGAACCGCAGTTACAACAGGCGCGTCCAACTGCTTTAGCATGGTAACGTAGTACGGAGCACTGTAGGGTGAAGAAACGTAACTAACCGAGTTCGGTTCGTAGGCACGAACCGTAAATTGATACTTCGCACCGGGCGTCAAGGAATTGCTGATTAAATGATACCCGTCAACCGCATCCGCCGCGCTGACGATAATAGTTACCGGAGAACCAATTTCGGTGTTATTATCATCGACCTTAACAAAGGTAACCTGATAGCTCGAGGTTTCAGTTCCATCGGTCTTGAAAATAGGCGTCCATTTCAAGCTGGTACTTGCCTGACTGGTTGCCGAATCGTATCCCTTTTGATCTGCTGTAATTTCCGGCGTATCCAAAATCGTTTTTGTATAGCTGGAAATAGTTACTGTATCCGAATTGAGTACGTATGTATTGAAGCTGCCGTCTGTATTTTCAACATAAAGCGTATCGTCAACGTAGCTTAATGCTTTGATGGTAATCGTATAGTTCGATCCCTCTTCCAGATTGTGGATTGTGTAGTTTACAACGGTATTTCCAGCAATAGATTTGACAATATATCCTGTCGGATTGGTAACATTATCGTAGGGCAAAATTACTTCTTCATTTATCGTACTATCTCCTTCAAGCTGGTAGGTAATATAGTAACCAACCGCTCTGGGGTCAGCTTTCCAGCCGATGTTAATACTGTGTTCCTGGGTTACTTCGTCGTAACGGGGCGCGCGATCGAATCCAGCCGCTGTTGGAATGTACAAACGTTCTCTTGTTGTTTCAGAAACCGTTTCGTCTGTCTGAGTTGTTTCCGGCCACGCCAGGTTTTCAGGATCGTAATGGAAGTATTCGATATTATCGCCGTTGCCGAGAATCTGGAAATCATACCAGGTTTTCGGTGTCATACCTTCGATTGTACAAATGAACAGACCGTCTTGGCAAACCACTGTCCAGGTAAATCCGTTTCCAGAACCGGTCAAACCGTCGTCGGTGATTGCACTGATTTGTGTCCAATCGGCTTCACTGGTCTGAGTTTTGAAACGAAGATAATAATCGGCTCCATCGACGATTTTATCCCACGTGCAAATAATCGAAGTCAAACCGGCGGAATAGGCTTCGCCGTCTATAACAGCGGGGGTTTCCAGCGGAGCGGCTTGAGCGTCCAGACCCAGCAGGTCAGCGGTTAAATCGATTGCCTGCGATTCGACCGCGCCGATATCGACAATTTCGTTGTGAATACGCGGCATATCGCGAACATCCGTATTGCCGTAATTGCTTATTTCAAGCAGCGCGTCATTGTTTCCGGCGTTGATTACGGTAATTTTATCCTCGCCGTCGGTAACAAACGCGTCTGCGAAAATTCGATAATCCGGAACGTTATTTTCGTTCACGTTAAATAATCCGGTTTGCGCATTGTACGCAACAAACAGGGTAGAAACGTCTTTGCCGTCTACGCAAAGATTGTTACCGGAAATTCGAGAATCTATAAAACCGCGATTAAACTGGGTATCGGCATAGATGGTATTATTTACAATAGCCCGGGCGCGATTCAAACTGATAGTTTGCAGAATCGTATCGTTGGTTAAGGTTACGTCTTCTGTATCGGAGTGAATGGCAACAACCTGGGACGGCTGCGTTGTTTCAATCGCGTTGGAGGCGGAGGCTGTATTGCCATAGACAATACTGTTGTACATAAAGGCATCGCCGTTGATATTGTACAATCCGGCAAACAGAGCGTTTGCAAAACCAAACGTAGACCACGCGGTTGTATTATTGCCGTATATTTCAGAGCGGTTGATGATTACCGCTCCTACCATGTTTTCGCCGTCTGAATGATTGGCGATTGCTGCGAAGCTGGCTTTAACATCGCCATGTTCACCGGATACAAATAACGAGTTGTTGATAAAATCGACGTCGTTCAAATTCAAGGTACCGTTGTCGTTTGCAATCAAAGCGGCACTGAGATCAATATTCAGTTCGTCATGATTATCATGGGGGAAGGTTTCGTATCGGATATTGATACCGCTGAAAACAACATTTTGCAGCGTCATATTTCCGCCTTCATTTTCAACCATAACCAGAAGAATTTCTCTGGCTGAATCGGAAGCGGAATCGTCGGAGTTCGAGTCATCCGAGTTCTGATCTGCGGCAACAACGGGAACCTCTCCGGTGAAGAAAGCATCGGTCAGAGACATTGAGGCGGTATTTTTTAACATCGAGGCATTAAAATTAGACCCCTCAATGATTGCAGTCCCGTTGTTTATAATTTCCGAATCGGAAAAACGGGTGTTTCTAACCGTCATGGAACGATTGTTGTTAATCTCCGTGTAGGAGAAGGTGCTGTCGTTGACATCCAATTGACCGTTGTTATCGATTTGAACATCAGTATTATCCTGTACTATACCGGAAATCGTATCGTTTTCCAGACTTAAATTACCCCGGTTTTCGATGTTGGCAAAATTGGTGATATTCAAGCCTTTGACCGCAGTATTGGTTTGCGTATCGGTAAGAATATTATAGCCGCCGCAATCCAAAGTTATTGAACTTCCGATACCATTGAGTGTAACCTCGCAGGTATTGGTAAAATTCAAGTCTTGAAGCAAGGTTACTGTACCGCCTTCCAACTGGTCGTCAAAGATTACCTGACAAGACAGCGTAACGGTTGTATTTCCCCAGGCGTATTCCCGGTACTGTTGACCGGCATATTCCACCGCTTCTACCAGCGTGATGTTACCATCGGAAAGCGAATCTTGGGTTAATCCCCCGATAAAACCGTCTGTTGAATTGATGATAACATTTGTTTCCATGTTACGGAATTCCCAGTTGCTATCGTATTCAATCCCCGGAAGCTGAGTATTTTGTCCAAGCAGCCGAATACGACCGGTACTGTCAGCAAGCAGGGTTATAATTCCGTTTGTTTCATCAAAGGCGTTGCCGTAAATATTTGAGATTTGAATATCTTTGCTGCCGGCATCAATGGTTGTATTGGCCGTTAAGACAATCGGAGTAGAAAATTCAACCTGAATCGTTTCCCCTTCCGTTCCAAAATCGGCGGCAAAGGTAATATTGTTTGAAACACTCGCCGTATTGGCGTTGGTTGAATAATTGTAAAAACTGCCTCCCGTACCAACGTAACCGATCGCTTCGCGAAGAGAAATAAGACCATCCGTATTATCGACAACATCGCTTGTAGTCGTAACCACGCTGTCCGGCGTTTCCCATTTACTGTCGTATACAATTGTTCCAGCAGAATTAATCAGACGGATTCGTCCGTTAGTTCCGGCAGTCAGGGTAACCAAATCCCGGTTTGAAAACAGGGCAGCGTCACTCAAGGTTTCATCCGTAACAGTAATTGTAACATCGTTTGACCCTGCGTCGATGGTAATCGCCTTGTTTACCGTAATCTGTGAATCAAAACTGAGATTTATCGAACTGCCCAATGTGCCGGCAAAGGAAACGGCGGAACCAAGAACAAGATTTTCGCTGTTATCGCCGGGAACCCAAGTATTGTCGTTTTCGGCGTCAAAACTACCGAGTTGATACGTATTCCCCGCATAGCTGATTGCATCCAAAAGGGTAATTTTGCCATCTGTGGAACTTAACGCAGCGGAAGCAGAATCAACTACCGTCGAGGGCGTTTCGTTTACCGCCGTATCCCATTGAATAGGCGTTGCGTCCCCCGCGTGCATTTCAACGATCAAATCATTGTTTGTAGCCGGGGCTGAAAAAAGGGCCGTCGAAGCAATTGTTAATTCATCGGTTAATGGAGAAGCTGTTAGCAACTGGCGTTCTTCCAGAGATTCCAGTTTAAGTGTCCGTTTGAGGTTCTGTTTAAAGTTGACCGCTGATTTTCTGGCGAAGAAAGAGTTTAATCTCATAACAATCTCCAAATAATTCCTTTTGTTTGGTTGATTAAGTAAAATCGTGTATATTACACCGCTAGGGTAATCTGATGCTTTCAGGTTCGCCTTAGTCTACCGACTACCGCCAAATGAATCAATATCAATTTTCAAAACTTGAATAAAAATCGGATTATTTTCTAAAGAAAATGAAAAATTTTTTACCAGGTCTGAAATTACAGGTGAAATGGGCAAGTTAGAGAATTTAAGACTGCGTTTGGTACCCTGTTCTTCCCGCATACGATAACGATTCACACGACGATTCTGTTGTTGTAGACAATAATCGTTTTTTGTGTAGTCTTGACAATTGACGTTATCTGTTTATAATATAGGGTACTTTGAATAATTCGACTTTGCGTCTTGCGGCCTTTGTCTTTTTTCCTCCTGAAATGGACGAAAAAGACCGTTGATATTATCAAATAGGGATTTTTTCCCGTTTGTTAGGGGCAACTTTCGGTAACGAGAGTAAAACTACGTAATTTTTAACGATTATACATGGACGTTTGAATTGAGAAATTCCAATGAGTACAGAGAAAACTTATGTTGGACGGTACTGTTTGACGAAATTAATAAATACGGGGCAGTCTTGCCAACTGTGGCAGGCGGCGGATGAACAAGCCAAGAAATACGTGGCGGTTAAACGCCTGTTGCCCCCATTGCGGAAAGTACCGTCAGAAATCGCGCTGTTAAAATGGGAATATACGGTAGGATCGCGGCTTAATTCCCCCCTATGCGTGCGAGTTTTAGAGTACGGATTGGATCAAAGGGATAATCCCTTTTTGGTTTCCGATTGGTTTCCCGGTTTAAGTATTAAAGCCGTAATAAAAAGCGGATTGCCGTTTTTGACATGGCGCGTACCTGATATTATCCCCTTGCTGGTTAAAGGATTAGGGGATATTCACAAACAGGGTTATATTCATCGCGATGTTAAGCCCGATAATTTTTTGATAAACGCAAACAACGAAGTTCGTGTCATCGATTTTGCTATTGCACAAAAAATTGGATTTTTCGCGAATTTATTTTCGGCTAAAGGGAAAATTCAAGGAACACGAAGTTATATGTCTCCCGAACAAATCCGGGGGCAAAAAGTCGACGTTCGCGCCGATATTTATTCCTTGGGCTGCACGTTTTTTGAAATGGTAACCGGCAAGCCGCCTTACGCGGGTACGGCAGACGAAGTGCTCCAAAAGCAGTTGTCGGCTCCTATTCCCCATGCGCTGGAAATAAACTCCAACGTATCCAAGGAATTTAACGATATTATCCGCAAGATGATTGCCAAGACGCCTGAACAGCGTTTTGCCGGCATGGACGAATTAGGTACGATTTTGGAAAAAACAAAAATATTTGTTCATAAACCGTTACCTCCCAAAAAATAAAGGGATTTTTGGACTGGAGACTGGAGATTGGAGATTGGAGACTGGAGATTGGAGATTGGGGACTGGGGACTGGAGACTGGATTTTGGAGACTGGGGATTGGAGATTGGAGATTGGGGATTGGAGACTGGAGATTGGGGACTGGATTTTGGAGATTGGAGATTGGAGACTGGAGATTGGAGATTGGGGACTGGAGACTGGGGGCTGGAGATTGGAGATTGGGGACTGGATTTTCTATTCCCGTATTCCCGTATTCCCGTATTCCCGTATTCCGTATTCCGTATTCCGTATTCCGTATTCCCGTATTCCGTATTCCCGTATTCCCG
>CAYZMZ010000144.1:0-7801 GCA_964479655.1 uncultured Planctomycetaceae bacterium | reverse complement strand
TACTTTCCAACACGCGGACCTAAAGTCATCGCACCGATCAAGGCAAGCCATCCGCCGATACTATGAACGATAGTTGACCCGGCAAAATCATGGAATCCCAGTTGCGACAACCAGCCGCCGCCCCACGTCCAACTTCCGAAAATCGGGTAAATCAAGGCTGAAATAATTACACTGTATACTAAGTAACTGGTAAACTTGGTTCGTTCTGCCATGGCTCCAGAAACAATCGTCGCCGCCGTTGCGCAAAATACCGTTTGAAACAGGAAAAACGACCAGCCTAAATCCGCATTGACTTTGGATATATCCGAATCGGTGGGACAAAAATACTGAGTCCCGCAGAATCCGAAACCGCTGTTTAATCCCCACATCAAACCAAAGCCAACAACATAAAACGCAATAGAACCGATACAAAAGTCCATTACGTTTTTCATTGTAATGTTCACGGAGTTCTTTGCACGGGTAAATCCGGCTTCAACCAGCATAAAACCCAATTGCATAAAGAAAACCAAAACAGAGGCTATAAGAACCCAGGCTATATTCAGATTTTTCTGAACTGAATCAGCCGTAATTTCCGGAGCGGCAGCAGGAGCAATCTGTTCTGCAACAACCGTAACCGCAACAGGAGCCGTTCCTGCCGCAGGCGCGTCTTGGGCGCATAAGAGGGACATCGTAGCAACAAAGATCAGACCCGCAAGGCCCAATCGATACATCTTTAATGCATACATGATAAAAGGAAGGAGTAAGGGGACATAGTTTCTCTGTCAGATAGAAACTACGTTGTTTCCCCGTCATTGTCTGATAGCATACCAGATTTTATTGTTTTCCTTGGCGGCTGAACAAAAAGGATTTCTGACTACATAAATAGATTGTCAGTAACCATAGATTCAGTATATTCGGCAAAAAAACGAAATAAAACCGGTATATAAAACCAGTCCCGGTAAAGGTCGTAGGCCTGGAATCAGAAACAATTTCCAATTCTCTTTAGTAACTATAGTAACAATACTGAAGTTACTTAAACTACTATGCTTTTATCTCACGTTTTATATCGCGATAAGTATTCCGATCCCACTTGACTTTTTCCGGTTTGTATAACAAATCTCGGTTGCTTTATTTCGCCCCCATGGACCAAACAGAGAGCTGTTTGATTCGGGTCAGGCGAAAATCAAAACGATGTTCCGAAGAAAAAATCACGTAATCATAGTATAAATATTATCGCGAAATAAAAACGTAACCAAAGGCAAATTGAAGCGGTGATTGATTTGTATTACAGGAGCGTAACACCGGCTTGAGTACATTCTTCAATCATTTGTTCAGGCCAAATGCCGGATTGAACCTCTCCAACGTGAGCGCAATGCAGCATGTACATGCACAAACGAGATTGTCCAATTCCGCCGCCCATCGTCTGCGGTAATTCACCCTTGAGCAAAGCCTGATGGAAGGGGAACTTTTCCCGTTCCTGACAGCCGCGAATTTCCAGCTGCTTTTTCAAGGCTTCAGCGTTGACGCGAATACCCATTGAGGAAATTTCAAACGCGCTTTTAAGAACCGGGTTCCAAACGACAATATCGCCGTTGAGTCCGATTCCGCCATCTTCCCGCGGCGTGGTCCAGTCGTCGTAGTCAGGAGCGCGACCGTCATGAATGGTTCCGTCCGGCAATTCGCCGCCAATACCGATAACAAAAATCGCGCCGTATCTTTTACAGTACTCCGTTTCACGCTGGCGAGGGGTTAAATCCGGAAGCTGTTTGAACATCTCCAAAGTTGTTACGAAGGTAATATGCTGCGGTAAAATCGGGTGAATTGAGGGGTGCTCAGACGCCACAAATTTTTCCGTTTCTACCAAACAGGCATAAATCTTTTCGACGGTTTCTTTCAACGTTTCTACGTTACGCTGTTCGGGTTTAATGATTTTACACCAATCCCACTGATCGACGTAGAAAGAATGAATTTCGTCTAAAACTTCATCCGGTCGAATCGCGTTCATATCGGTATAAATACCTTCACCTGGTTTGAAACCATATCGTTTTAACGCATATCGTTTCCATTTAGCCAGCGATTGAACAACTTCGACATCCGTATCGGCTCCGGTTACCCGAAAACTAACGGGTTTTTCAACACCGTTTAAATCGTCATTTAATCCCGTATTCGCCCGAACGAAAAACGGGGCGGTAACACGCTGCAGACCCAAACTTTTGGATAGCTGCTGCTCGAAATGATCCTTAACCTGCTTGATGGCAAGTTCTGCATCACGAAGGCTCAACAATGGTTTGTAACCTACGGGAATTGTCATGATAAAACTCCTCATGTTAAATGGAAAAAACTAACACAATATATACAGGATTTTTTCTGAATTAAAATCGTATTAAACTAGTTCCACTTGAGTTTATCTGGTTTATATTTTTATAAACCAGTCGTTTCATTTCGCCTTAATCGGTAAAACGCAAGTCTTTATTCGTACGCGGCGAAATCAAAACAGCGTCGATGGGAAACATCAAGTAGTCATAGTATTAAACACGTTTTACCACACTTATTATTCACGGCAAGGGGTCTTGCCTGAATACAGGCTGTAAAATCGAATTGTTACAATCAGAAAAAAATGGATTGTCTTTAGGGCACTTCTATTAAATCAATTTCGCGTCCAGCCGGTTCTTTTTTCCGCCTGTTTTAGGTCGAAAAGACCACCCATATCGCCAAATATTGGGTCTTTTCTCCCTTTTACAGGCGAAAAAAACTCCCGCCGCTGGTCACTGAAAGCATTTAATAAAAGTATCCTTTATAAAACCATAAAAAAACGACGTTTCCGAGGGGTGCAAATAATTGCAGTACCCGGAAGCGCCGTTGCTTCTTTATTTGTTATTTAGTATAACTCTTATTTCGGTTTAGTCAATAGGGAAATTGAGTTTTTCTCCCTATTTTTCAAACTTTTTAAATCTTTTTGATTCTTCTTTGAATCTTCTTTGAATCAGTTTCCGACGTACATGTTGCCGTACGGTCGAGAGGTTTTCGGACGAATTCTTACAAATTGACTCAGTAACAAATGAGCCGTCGAAACACCGAATAATTCGGTATATCTTTGTAAGATCGGTCGTAAAACCGCTTCGTCGCTTTCATCGACGGGTTCTTTACGCATCGCAAAAGCGATTTTGTAATCGGGAATATCGTGAGCTAGGTAAATCGTTCCTCCGTGCATTCCGGTAGCACAATGACTGCCGGTAATATCATCGGGATTCTCAATTCCCTGTCCTAAAACAACGACAACGCCGCCGGCCATATATTCGCCTAAAAAACTGCCGGTCTTTCCGCCGACAACAACAACCGGAATGTTGTCTCCGTATTGCTTGATATGAATCGCAACCCGGTAACCCGCATCGCCTTTGATGTAGATTTCTCCCGATCGCATAGCGTATCCAGCCGTATCGGAGGCGTTTCCGTGAACAACAATCGAACCGCGATTCATGGTATTTCCTGTCGCGTCCTGACAGTTGCCGTAAACGGTAATCATTGCGCCGTCGTTAAAGGCACCCAAGTCGTTGCCGGGAGTTCCGTATATGTTGAACGTATAGTCGCTGCTTAATCCGCAGCCAATATATCGCTGACCGTTTACGTGAGTTAGCTCATAATTTCCGGGCGTAAGCCGAACCTGGCTGTTTAACTGAGTGTACGGTATATTATAGGTGTCGATAGAAATCATGGTTATTTATCCTTTTGTAAACAATAATTCAGTTCGTTCCTTTTGCGGGAATATCATCAATTCCGGCGCCTGGGTACGAATATCGGCAACCGTCGATAAATCTCTTTCTGAACGAAGCAGGGAAGTTAAAATCCCAGCTCGTTTTGTGTATTCAAATCCAATTAAAATAAATCCGATCAGCTTGTTGTTTTCAATTACCAGCTTGCGGTAATTTTCGTCCTGACGATTGATAATAACTTCAACGCCGGGACGCGCGATAAAATCTTCGGGCGGATTCGTTTTTCCGGCTGTTATTAAAGGCAAGCCGATAAAACTGGTCGCGTTGATCGGATACGTTCCGCTGTATTTATCGTCATCAGAAACAGGAACCGAATGTTTCTTTTTACCTTCCGACATCGCGTTTCCCGCAACTTTTCCCTGATAATACGCGTTGGGCAGAATCGCGAGTATTCGATTAACTTTGTCTGTTAAATCGAAACTTTCAACGCAATCCCCGGCGGAGTAAATATCAGGAACCGATGTTTGACAGCTTTGATCAATCACAATTCCCCGCTTAACGGCAATTGACGTATCTTTAATCAAACTCAAATTGGGTCTGACGCCGATCGAAAGTACCAAAACATCGCATTTGATAGTTCGCCCGTCCGAAAGTCTTACCGCAGTAACGTTGCCGCTATCGCTGGTAAGAACTTCCGCAACGGACGTGTCGCAGTTAACCTTTACCCCGGCTGATTGCAGACGCTGCTTGAAAATATCAGACGCCTGACTATCCAACGCAACCGGTAAAATTCGTCCCGCCAGTTCAACCATGGTTATATCGTCGCTGAGATGAATTAACCCCTCGGTCGCCTTAACACCCGTCAATCCGCCTCCAACAACGACGACAGCCGTATCTTTATGTACATTTTCCAGTAAAGCCAGCGCATCGGCCTTTTTAATAAACGTATAAACGCCGTGTCCGCTGTTGACTTCCGGACAGCCGGGCGTTGGAGGAATAAACGGAATACTGCCGGTAGCCAAAAGCAATTTGTCGTATTTTTCTTGCGACCCGTCGGCAAGAGTTACTGTCTTTTTGGCAACATCTAATTTTTCCGCTTTAATTCCAAATAACGTGCGAATTGAATTGGATTTGTAAAAGGATAAATCCCGATAAATCATTTTTTCTTCGGTGGTTTTACCTTCCAGCAAATAGGAAATCAAAGGCCGGGAATACGTATGATACGGTTCGTCTGAAACGAGTGTAATGGTTCCGGCTTGATCGTTGCTTCGGATGGCTTCTACCGCCGCGATAGCAGCCGTTGAATTGCCGATTATCAGGTATTTGGACTTGGTCATAATTGAGTACCGTTTAAATTCCAAAATTTTGTATGGGCATAAAAAAACGGCGTTTCCAAAACAATGCAATGAATTTGCCTTGATTTGGAAGCGCCGTTGCTTCACGTTTTATGTATAGTGTAGCACAAGTTTTGAAATTGTCAAGAGGTTTTCAGTAATTTTTTGAAAAATACTCAAAAATTTTTTACTCGTCTGTCCCTCGTCAGGAATACCCCGGAAAAATCGAGTTGCAAAAACGAACTCCGAGAGCTGCTGCATCTTGCCGGCATATTATAGGAGTATTTTATAGGCGTAAAGAGTAAAGTTGTCATCATAAAGAAACCCTATAGTCGCTTGAATAACAGTCGTTTGACTTTTTTGACAACGGACGGAAAAACCAAAATAGCAGGACACTCTACCAAGTACCTCAGTACACGCCGCTAATATTAGAAAAAGAATAACTTACGTCAGCAATCTCACGCAGGTTGGATTTCACTATACATAGATATACCCTGCTATTTATATCACGTTCCCTTTTCCGAGGCGGTAAATCCCCAGATAACAGCGGTTCCCTCGGAAAAAGCCCCTTGAAGAACCCAAAGGGGCGTTAGTTTTCCGACTTCTTCCTGAAGCCGCTTTTTGTATTGCTGAATATTCGCCTGAAGAGGAACCAGAGCCAACACCGCCTCTATATCTAACTGATTGTCGGTTTGCGATTGACGCAGTTGAACCAATTCGTCAAACTGTTCCCCGGTAATTTTCATGGAGGTAAGTTGCGTATCACCTGAAATCATAACAGCCGCGCAGGCAGAATCATAGCGTCGCCCCGCAAAATAGACGGAGGAAGCCTTTTCGGAAGCACCGGGTATTGTAATTATTGGTACTCTTTTGTTTATTTGTGCATTTAATTCTGCGGTGATTTTATTTAACGTATTCTTTTCTGCCCCCGACAGCAGTAAAAGAGCCTTATCCTGCGTTGTTTGTAAAATTGTTTCGCCGATATTAAACGTATCGGATTCTACAACGGCGGAAAACTTAACGTCTCCCCCGTAAACAATCAAAGCAGAAACGGCCTCGGTACTGTCCGGCGAATTTTGAGATAATACAGATGTACCCGTTATTCCCAATACAATTGAGCGGGGAAATCGACGGGTAAAAGTCGATACAAATTCATCAGATTTATTTGTATCTGATATACATATACCCAGTAATATTAGTTTCGGTTCGACCGCTTTGATTTGAGCTTTGATTCTATCAGCCAAGGCGTTTGCCAAAGCCTCGATTTTACTGTTATTATCAACCGGGATAAACTGTACAGATAACTTGAACGGATAGCCGGATTTAATCGCCGAAAAAGCCGGAGGATTCCAAACGGGGGGTTGCGCCTGCAAGATAAATTCTGCCGACAAGAACAAGGCAATCGACAGAATTTTGACTATCCAATTCATTCTTTCCAAATCAATTCCAGCGGATTTTCCAATAAATCAATTAGTCTCTGTAAAAATTTGGCTCCCAAAGCGCCGTCGATAACCCGATGATCAAAGGCGTAAGAAAGCCCCAGTTTTTTATGCGTTTCCCATTTTCCGTCTTTTTCCACCGGCTCGTCAATCGTCGCTCCCACGCCTAAAATTCCCGATTGCGGCGGCAGAATTATCGGAACGGTATATTCTACCCCAAAAATACCGGTATTGGAAATCGTAAAAGTCGGATTCGCCATTTCTTCCAGGGATAATTTTCCCTGCTGCGCCTTGTCGATTAATCTTTTTGATTGCGCGGCTAAATCGAGAATATCCATATTTTGAGCTTGATGGATAACCGGAACAAATAGTAATCCGTTGGCATCGACGGCGAATCCCAGATTTACATCCGAATAACAAATAATCTGGTCGTTTTTAAGCGTAGAATTTATTTCCGGCATGCTCGCCAAAACCATAACCGTTGCCTTGGTTACGTATTCATTCAAAGAAATTTTCGCCTTGCTGAAACGGTTGATTTTCAACCGCATTTTAACCAATTCAGTAACATCGGCTTTGCGATACAAAACAGAGGTTGGAATTGTTTGAACGCTTTGAAGCATTCTTTTGGCAATCGTTCGTCTTTGAGCGGACATCGGAATCGTTTTGCCGATTTTGGGCGCGGTAATCGAATCAAGCGAAGAGAGACCGACGTTGCCCGGCTGAGATACCGAAAATTGATCAACCGAATAGTTTGCCGCCATACCAGGTTTGGCATCTGAAAAAGGGGTAACGACATGCGGATTAAAGCCAATCGGACGAGTCGAACGAAGTACCGCCGGTTGAGCCGGCATTTCAGAAGGGATAATCGTTGCGTTTCCGTACACACTTGAACTAACCGCTATATCAGCTCCCGCCGCCATAGCCAAGGGCTGTACCACAGGAATCGCCTCGGCAGCCGGAAAAGGAAGAACAATATCTTGCTGCTCAACCGAACAAACCGACGATTCAACAGGCTTGGATTGCTGTACGTCCAGACGAATCCAGCATACCGGAGTACCGACCTGAACGGTTTCTCCGTCTTGACAATCAAAACGACCGATAACTCCGGTAAACGGCGATTCTATTTCTACAATCGCCTTTTCCGTTTCGACCTCTAAAATAGGCTCGCCGGTTTGAACGAAATCTCCGGTTTGTTTTAGGCGTTGAGCAATAACCGCCTCTTCCATTCCCTTAATTAATTGGGGTAGCAGTACAGGGTTCATAAAAATTCTTCCATGAATACAGGAAATAGTCGCCCGATTTTTCCTGAAGTGCACAACTCACCCCAAACGCTCCCTTA
>CAYZMZ010000143.1:4406-7819 GCA_964479655.1 uncultured Planctomycetaceae bacterium | reverse complement strand
TTGGTATACTTGTTGACGCTGTACAGTAATTGAAAGCCCTTTTTTCTTACAACTTTCGTCAAATGTTTTCAACATTGGATTATTACTTTCTAATTGTAAATCTAAAAAAACGAAATCACTTTTGATAATAATTCCCAATTGTACTATATTTTCAATTGTTTGTCAATGGTTACGCCGTAGATTTTTTTGAAAATTTTCGTTTTTTTTGATAATTATTTATAAAAATACCCAAATATTGTTTGACAAAATTATATAATTCGTTATAATGCTCAGAAATTCGCGTAATGATTTGGGCGATTTTATTTATTTGGTTCAATATAAAGGTACAACTAGTGAGTAACGTTAAAGAAGATTCCATCGAAACGACAGGAACTATCCGCGAAGCAGTTCGGGGAGCGTTCATTGTTCAGCTGGATAATTCAGAACATCAGGTTTTATGCCGTTTGGCTGGAAAAATGCGAAAAAATTACATTCGTGTTGTTGCAGGAGATAAAGTAACTGTTGAAATCAGTCCTTACGACCTAACCCGTGGTCGTATTATATTCCGGGAAAGATAGTCGTTATAAAACCTGCCGCCCCCTCATTCAGGAAGGGGCTATACCGAATTTGGGCAATACCAGATTTTGGTCATACTTGAACGCCAGATTTTCCTCCCCCGGTGCTGAAAAGGCACGCGGTAATTCAGCGGAATACCATTTTTCCGATTGACGCATGTATTTTATGCTATTACTACGTGATTTTTATTCTTGACATCGTTTTTATTTATCCCTTCAGAATCAAACAACGCTTTGTTTGATCAATTGGGACGCGAAAGGAAACGATTGATGTTTGCTATGCAAACCGGAAAAAGTCAAGTGGAGCCAGTATATTGTTTGCGTTTCTCAACCTCTTTATAAAATAATTGGTTGACTATTAATTATTGATCAGTCAATTTGAAAATCATTCTATTGCCTTGGACATTTCGCTGATGAATCTGTCGAATATGTTAAGCATTGTGACTTTGTCAATAACATTGATATCGTATCTGCAAGACAAAAACATTTCTTTTTTATGCTGAACCACACCAAAAGACAACGGTGTGTTGGGGCGGGTTGGGGGGGCTCCGAGAATTCGAATCAACTGTAGCGGATAATCCCCTTGAATTGATATATCGTCGTTGGTGCGATAATCGTCCTGGTGCGCGCATTTGCATAAATTTCCGACGGAAGACAATACAATCGTACTGTGACAATAACGATTGGAGGTAATTCGTTTTAGCAAGCCGGGAATCTTTTCGACAACTTTAATTCCGTCGATAAAACGAGATCCCATATTCCATTTTTTTGCCTGCGACATTAGGTTTTGGATCTCTTGCAAGGAGGCGTCGGAACGGTTACAATCCTGGATTTTTTTATCCATAAAAATATACCCTAAAATATTGGTACAGGGCATATTTTTATGAAAATCCGTCCGCAAATTCATCGGAACTAACATGCGTATCCAACGGGAATCGTCAATAATATTTTTATTGGTCGGATAACGTTCCGAGAGCCAATCTTTCAGTACAATATACATGTCGCGCATCATCATTGTATTGAGACTGACCGACAAACTCTTGGCTTTTTGTCGATATGGCTGAATAAAGTCAGCCGGTAATTTTCGCCAATACATAGGAAAATCAGTGCAACGCTGATACTCCGGTTTTGGTTTGGATTCTATCAACGGAAAAGGACGCCTCCAGAACCATTGAAGAATTCCCTTGTATAATTCCCGCATAATAACCCAGCTGGAAACCTTTTCGGGAGCGGTAAAATGCAGTTCCTCCCGATGCGGAAAAAGGGATTCATCCGGCAGCCACGGTACTGTAACCGGATTCGAGGGGACGGAATTTAAAAGTAATTCGTATTCTTTCATCCAAGAACAAAAGAAATCGTTGACTCCAATACCATCTCCTATAGCGTGGTGGGATAGCACCTGAAAGGAAACGCCGTCTGGATGTTCAACAACAAGAATTTTGGCTGTTTCCCGTGCTAAATCAATGGGGGCAACATTTAACTGACCGCTTTCGGCTTCGATACTTTCCGAAGATAGAGCAAAATCTAATTTGGCGGTAGCTTCTTCCGAAACATTCCAAACAAATTTCCCTCTATTTTTAACAGCGGTCGCTCTAAATAAAGGTTCATGCTCAACGGTACGATTAAAGGCTTCTATTAAAGTTTCTCGATGAATTTTTCCCCGGAAGGCCCATTCCATATTAACGGCCATGGGATAGCCCGGCTGATCGTCAAAAATCATATATCGTTCGTATGATGTTGTAGAATATTGAATCATTTTATTCAGTTTTAATTTGATATGTTGTCAGAGGAAACCGGAAAAACCGTATAATACCTATATTCGTTCGCAAAGCGAGAAAAATCCCCCTCGAATCACGAAAAGGCATTTTATAATTACTTCCTAATTAATCGATAAGTAAATTATACACAAGATTATCAAACTTTACAAGAGGAAATATATTATTTTACAATGTTAATATTCAGGTTTATAAGGATAATATCAATTATTTTCATAAAACAAGCTATTGATTTCAAATTTTACCTTGTATTTTGTTGACAAATTTGTAAAATAGAGTAGAATATACAATATGGAATTATTTTATCAATTAGGTAGTATGGTAATATTATATAGTTTTTATAAAGAATATGGTAAATGAACCTTTAGCAATTTTGGGTGCGGCATGCTACATTCCTGGGGCAAGTTCGCCAGAGGTGTTCTGGCATAATATGCTCGTAAAAACCGTATCTATTGCTCAGGCCGATGAAATACGTCTTAACCGTCAGTTTTTTGTTTCAGATAAACCGGGTGAGATTGGTAAAATAAATTCGACCCTGGCTGGTTCTATTGATTTCGATCATTTTCTAACTGAAGTTGCCCCTAATTTTAAGAAATCTCTTATATTAAATGGAGTAGATGAAAAAAACATTCCGCTTGATTCGGGTAAATTGCTGTGTCTGTATACGGTATTGAAGGCTATTGAAAATGCGAATCTGAATCCGTTTTCGCTTCCCAGTTCCGATATTGCCGCCTTTTTAGGTGTAGTACGCAGTTCAAACAGCATGGAATACGCCCGCTCACATCGAGCGATTCGTACATTTTGCGAGCTGTTGGATTCAATTCCTGCCTTTACGTCTTCTCGTTTGACTGATTCCACGTCTTGTTATAAGGCGGTTGAATCACAGTTTGCTGATTCAGAACGAGAATATCAGCAGGTCAATCCGTATTTTGGCGATGACTACCCTCATCAGACAATCCGCACAATTCAAACGGTGCTTGGATTAACCTCAACCGGTTTTACCTTCGATAACGCCTGTTCCTCCTCGCTGGCAGGTTTATACCTGGCGCAAAATTACTTCCAGAATCATTCCTCCAGTAGAAAC
>CAYZMZ010000143.1:3727-4396 GCA_964479655.1 uncultured Planctomycetaceae bacterium | reverse complement strand
ATGGTTACGCCCTGGTTGGAGGAATGGTTCATTTTTCCAGTTCCAACGCGCTTACTATCGCCAAGGCTCAAGCTGGCTCCGCAACCGGGTCATTTCCCTTTGAAGACCAGGCTAATGGATTGGTCTTTGGCGACGGTTGTTCGTTCGTCCTCGTTCGTCCGCTCCAGGCAGCGCTAAACGACAAAAATCAAATTTTGGGTGTCGTGCGCGGAGTGGGAATTTCTTGCGATGGTAAGGGCAAGGGGCTTTGGGCACCCATGGCCTCGGGACAGCAATTGGCTATTCAACGAGCTATTTGCAATTCTCAGCTTGCCAATTTGAACAATTTGGATGCAATTGAAGCGCATGCGACCGGTACTAAATTGGGGGATGCGACCGAAATAGAGGCTTTAACTGCCGCGCTTAAGGGGATAATTCCCGCCAACAAAAAAATTCCGATTACCAGCGTCAAGGGAAACATAGGTCATTTGCTGGAGGCGGCTGGCGTTACCAGTTTGATCAAAGTACTCAAATCTTTGCAGACCGAAACCAGAAATTGCCAAACCTTGCAAGGAGAACTAAGCCGTAAAATTGATTGGGAATCCATTCCATTTGAAATTCCGCAGCAAGTACAGCCTTGGAAAGCCGATCGAACTCGTCCCCGTCAGGCTATTGTCGATGCTTTCGGAA
>CAYZMZ010000143.1:0-3674 GCA_964479655.1 uncultured Planctomycetaceae bacterium | reverse complement strand
TCGGCGGATTAAACGCGTCGGTCGTTGTTGAAGGTTCAGAAACTGCCAATCAGACGGCGCAGCAATTTCGTTTTGATAGTTCAAAGTCAGAAGATTTTGCGGCGGCTATCGTTGGGGTGGGGTGCGTCTTGCCTGATTCGCCAGATACTACTTCATTCAATCAGAAGGTAGAAAACAATCAATCCGCGTTATCCGAAGTACCGCTTAACAGGGCAAATTTGCTGCTGGATAAATCCGAACTGAACAGACTTTCCAACAGCCGGTTCAAAGCGGGATTCGTACAAAATTTTCAGTACGATTGGAAGCGGCATAATATTCCGCCTAAACAAATCAATAACGCCAATCCGCTCCAGTTTATGGTACTTTCCGCCGCAGACCAAGCGTTGGCAGATGCGGGGTATCCACGCAATACCAGAGAGTTTTCTGCTCCGGGAGCAAAGCCTTGGGATCGGTCCAAAACAATGGTTTTGGTAGGAACCCAGACCGATTCCGACTTTTTATCCGTATTCGATTCTGTTGCGGTTTTACCGCGAATCGCTTACGCTATAGAAAACGAGTTAATTCGGTCTGGCTACAGCAAGACAGAATCAACTCAGATTATTGATCAGTGGAAGTCGGAAATTTATAAAAAATATCCGGTATTGCAAGATGAATGCGGCAGTACAACAATCAGTACTTTGGGGTCGCGAATTGCCAAATCATACGATATAACCGGCGGCGTATATACCTTGGACAGCGGCGATAGTTCGTCTTTTGCTGTTTTAGACAACGCCATTGGTTTACTTCACGGAAATCAGACTGACATGATTATTTGTGCAGCCGGGTACAGTTCCATGGGGCATGAATTAAAGTCGCTTTTGAAGGGAGATACTCCCGATTCAAATGTTCCGGCAGAAGGAGCGGTTTGTTTTATCCTCAAGTCCGTAGAAAAGGCTACGCAAGACGGCGATAAGATCTACGCAATTGTAGACGGTTTGGCTGGAGGGAAAATTCCTGATTCGTATAATAAGAATCAAAAAGAAGAATTTATTTCTCGCGTAAATGGTCAGACCCGAATTGCAGAACTTGCCGATTCCGATATTTGCCAATTGCCTGCGCAATATATCCAGCCGGTTAGTAAAGAAACAGTTATTTCTCAATCCGATTCGATTGAAAAGATTTTCGGAAACTTACGTTCGGTTTCGGGCATGGCGTATCTGCTCAAGGCAATCCATCAGATTAATCGCCAATCCGATAAATCCGGCGTTGCCCTTCAAATTTGTCAGGCAGATTCCGATAATATGTATTATTCCCTGGTTGCCGAAAATATTCAGGCCTACAACAGCCGTAGATTAGCTGCCCAAGCCGTTTATAAACAGAATATTAATAAGATGAATACAACAAATAATTATACTCAGATTAATTCTATTGAAATGAAACCTATATTGCAAAAGCGTAACAGCGAAGTTCCTAAAATTGCTTATTTATTTCCCGGGCAAGGGGCACAATATCCGAATATGCTCGCCAATTTTTGCTCTATGCCGCAATCCGAAGGTATAATCAACGAAATAAATAGAGAATTAAAATCGGTAGGACTTCCCGACTTCAAAACCGTATTGCAAATTGAAGGGGATAAACTTGGAAAAGACGTTTTCCGAACCCAGCTTTCGCTGTTGATAGCAGATACTTTTATGTATCGCCTGTTTGAAAGTCAGGGGATTTCTCCTTATATTTTGATGGGACATTCTTACGGAGAATACCCTGCCATGGCAGCGGCGGGAGTATGGCCTTTTTCTATCGCCGCCAAGGCAACCGAAAAACGATGTCAAGCGATCGAACTGGTATTGGGGCATTCTTCCCAACGCCGCGCTAAAACTACAATGCTTTCTACCAACGCCTCCGAAGATCAAATTATGGAAGCGATGGAAAAGATACCCGATTCCAGTACCACTCTTTATATTTCCAATAGAAACGCCCCGACCCAAACCATTATTTCAGGAACGTACGAATCGATTAAACGCATGGAGGCACTTTTACTGTCATGCCAACGCTTGGCTCTGATTTTACCGGTTCCAGCTGCGTTTCATTCTCCGTTAGTCGCTGGCGTTTGCAAGCCGTTTGGAGAATCCTTAAAGCCGTTTTCGTTTAATTTGCCCAATAAGGCCTTGTTGAGTTCGGTTACCGGTAATTTTGAGGCGGATCCGGATATTTTTCGGGCAAATTTAATCGAACAAATGACTAAACCGGTCGATTTTGTAGCCATGATTCGTAAAGCCTACAATAACGGCTGCCGTTATTTTGTAGAGGTTGGACCTAAAAAATCGCTTACCAATCTGGCTAAACAAATTTTATCGGACTGTACAGATGTTAGTTTCTTTACTCCCGACAACGGCAAGGGGGGAAATGTGGAGCAGTTCCTGAGTATTTGTCAGGAATTGAAAAACCCGATTCTACAACCTCTGCAATCAGCGGAAAATAAAATCAACACGGTTCCTTCTCCTGTTTCCAGAGAAATATCCAGCCCTGTAATCAAGGCGCCCGGAATCAGTTTTTGCCGTCAGTCCGGCACGCCCTATCAAATGGGATTCCAGTATGGGGAAGCCTACAGTCAAAATATTCGCTCTATGGTTAGAAGGTATACGGATATTGTTGGTTTGGCGTCAGAAAAATTGTTGCCTCCGCTGCCTGATATGAATCCTGAATCGCTCAAAAAACGATTTTCAGAACAAGGATTGGAAGAAATGATGGGTATTGCTGACGGAGCTAAAGTTCCGTTGGAGGCTATTGTACGACACAACATTTGTCTATTCCCCACAAAAGACACCAATGAACAAAAACTCATCTCTAATACAAGCAGAAAGACCGATAGTTCTGTAGAAATGAAGAAAGTATTTGTTCCCGTTCGGGAAAAGCCCCTCAACAGCGCAATCAGCGGTTGCGTTCAATTCGCCGGAACGACACCCAACGGAGCCTTTATTCAGGGTTGTAATATAGATTTACCGTTTAAAAGAATTGTCCCGGACAGTATTCAGGTTCAACTTCAAACCCGTCAGCCGAAAAACGGAATTTCTCATTGTTATGTGGGAGTTACCGGCATGATAGGTACTATAGGCGGTTTTAACTCCAAAGGACTATGTGTTACCAGTTGTACATTGCTCGATTATCCCAGTTCTTCAACCTATGATTCGCAGTTGCCGGAACATTCTGTTTTAACGCAGAAAATTCTTGGTACGTGCGAGGGTATAAATCAGGCGTTGCAGATAATTTACGATTCTGGAGCTAACGGCGGTTGGACGATGACAATTACGGAAAATGCAACCGGCAATATCGCGCAGATAGAATACTGCGACAAACTGGTCGTTCATCGGGATAAGATCGATTTCCTGGTTCAGTCAAATCATAGCCAGCTTTTGCATGAGAAATATCCGGATAGCGGAATTTCGGTTCCTGAACATTCAATAATTCGGGAAAAACGGCTCCGACAGCTGCTTACCAACGAGGGTTCGGAGGAATCCTTGGCGGTAGATGCGTTAAGCGCGTTTGCCGCTTTAAGAGATGTTAAAACTCCAAACGGACCGGAATTTCCGTTGCCTGGCTCTTTCAGAACCATAAATATGGTACTGCGAGTAGATAACGTTTGTTCATGGATGTTTAATCATACAGCACAAACGTTTACCGTTGCCAGTACCCCTGAT
>CAYZMZ010000142.1:3991-7886 GCA_964479655.1 uncultured Planctomycetaceae bacterium | reverse complement strand
CACGAAGCCGATCCGTATTAATAGTTTGAATTCGGGCTTTGCCGTGAGTATTATCGGTCTTAATTCCGACCTGTGCCCCCGTCATACTAACTGCTTTGTAGCCCAAAGTATCGATTGCCATCGCCATTAAAGCGACGCTGACCTGCTCCCCGGTAGACAGAAGCATATCCATTTCGCGGGCGGGCGGTTCGTCCGTAATCTGTTTAGCCAAGTCTATCAGGACATCCGTATTTTGTCCCATGGCGCTGACGACCATGACAACCTGATTCCCGTTTTTGTGCGCACGAATCGCTTTACGAGCCGCAGCCAAAATCTTTTTGCTGTTTTCGACACTGGTTCCACCGAATTTTTGAACGATAATGGACATTTTAGTAAAAATGGGGGTAAAAAATTAAAGTTTTACAATTTAAACAAATACTGGCGATATTATAGCAAAAAAATCTTTTCATGGAAGTAGTAGCAGATGATTCTTTCAACGCGAAACGTAGGTAAAATAACAAAAATAGGTAAAGTAGAGTGTTTTTACGTTCTTTCCCTAAAAACAATATCGCAAGAAACTGACGCGAGAATCCATATCCTGCCGCCCCCGCTATAAAAGCAGTCGGTAGAATATTCAGTATAGGAGAATATTATACTATGACTACGTGATTTTTCCTATCGACGCCGTTTTCATTTCGCCGCCAGAATCAAATAACCCCTTATTTTACTGATCAAGGCGAAATGAAACGACTGATGTGTGTTGTACAAACCGGAAAAAGTCAAGTAGAACCAGTATACAAGGAAAAACAAGGGGATGAGCGTTGTTTTTCAGAGAAAACTCAGGTATTGAGCGTACTAGGCGCGTTTCCTCCAACGGAGACGGCGGATAGATGCGTTTCCGGCTGACGAATCGGGTCTTGAGCCGCTTTAATCGCGTCCAGAATTTCCTTATCCAGTTCTTCCAGCCGATATAAAATAGCGTCGTGCCGAGCGTCCAGCTCTAAAAGCGTTTCAATTTGCTTGAATTTTTCGTTGTTCATGGTAAATTATCCTAATTATTCGGAAAATATCGATTATTCGTATTAATGATAATCGGAAAATTCGCCCCAGAAATTTATACCTCGATTTAGATTGGGACTAAATAAAATGTTAAACTGGGTGAAGTTTAACGATTATTTCTCTAGGGTACTTCTATTAAATGCTTTCAGTGACCAGCCACGGAGTTTTTTTCGCCTGTAAAAGGGAGAAAAGCCCCAATATTGGGGATATGGGTGGTCTTTTCGACCTAAAACAGGCGGAAAAAAGAACCGGCTGGACGCGAAATTGATTTGATAGAAGTGCCCTCTAGTCCCCGGTATTTTCCGTTAAGAATAATGTTTTAACAAAGCGATATGCTCTAATTCGGGCAAGTCCGATTCCGAAACGACAATTCGTTCTATTCCCGTCGCCTTGCCGGTAATATGGTCAAAGTCTACAATCGTTCCGTGAAGTTGCAAATTCGTCTCGGCCACGTCATAATGGGTAGGTTTGAAAGTATAGGTAGCTTCGCGAACGCAGTCTATTTTACGACCGAGAATACTTTCCATCGGTCCGGTCATACCAACATCGCATTGGAAGGCCGTTCCGCCGGGAAAAATTTGTTCGTCTGCCGTCGCAACGTGAGTATGAGTACCCAAAACGGCGGTTGCCCGTCCGTCTAAATAACGTCCCATGAGTTGCTTGTCGCTGGTCGCCTCCGCATGAAAATCCACCAAAATAATTTTAACGTCGGAAGGTAATTGCTTGAGGATTTTATCTATCGCATGAAAGGGGCAGTCGGCAGGATTCATAAATACGCGTCCAACCAAACTGATTACCGCCGCCCGCCGTCCGAGAGGTAAATCTACCAAAGCGTAGGTTTTACCGGGTGCTTCTACGGGATAATTAGCGGGTTTTATGATATTGGCCTGCTTTTCCAAAATCGGGAAGATTTCTTTTCTTTTGAAAATATGATCTCCCATGGTAAGAACGTCGGCTCCCGCTTCGACAATTTCCTTGTACGTTTCGGGAGTCAGACCGCTTCCCGCTGCCGCATTTTCAGAATTAACAGCGATTAAATCCAACTTATATTTAGATCGCAGCCCAATCAGACTGCGCTGAACCATATTTCGTCCTGGCTTGCCGACCACATCGCCGACCAGTAATAATCTCATAGCACTATACTAAATTTCACTTAATTATTCAAAATCGGAACTTCCTTGTTCCGCTGATTTATCCCCGCCTGAAAGGGGGGAAACCGCTTGTTGAAAAAGCGCATTTCCCTGACAGCAACGCCGTTTTACTTGGCGGTTTCGGAAAAACGACTTTCCCGAATAACGGTAATCTTGATTTCGCCCGGATAGGTTAGCCGCTGCTCAAAAGCATGGGCAATATCCCGGCAGATTTTCGCGGCGGATTCGTCGGTAACATCGCGTGAAGAAACCATCGCCCGTAACTCTCGCCCCGCCTGAATAGCAAAAGCGTGTTCTACGCCGGGGAACTCGCAGGCAATAGATTCCAACTCTTCCATTCGCTTGTAATACCGTTCGGGTGTATCGCGTCTGGCACCGGGTCTGGACGCGCTGGCGGCGTCTGCGGCGGCAACTAAAACCGTGTACGGATTACTAATATGAACGTCGTCATGATGCCCGGCGGCCGCCTGAATTACTTCCTTCGGCTCCCCGTATCGTTTTAACAAATCCGCCCCAATTTTGGGATGTCCGCCTTCTTGTTCGTGGTCTACCGCCTTGCCAATATCGTGCAGCAAACCGCAACGACGAGCCAAGCGTTCATCGTACCCCAATTCTTCAGCCAGCATTCCGGCAATAAACGCAACTTCTACCGAATGTCGCAGCAGATTCTGACTGTAAGAAGTACGGAAATGAAGCCGCCCGAGCAATTGAATCAGTCGAACGTGAAGCCCCATAATATCGCATTCTTGAGCTGCCTGCTCGCCTAATTTTTGAATGTATTTTTCTAACTGGGTTTTAGTAGATTCTACAATTTCTTCAATTCGAGAGGGGTGAATCCGTCCGTCGGCAATAAGTTTACCCAACGCCATGCGGGCGACTTCACGTCGGAAATTATCGAACGCGCTGACAATAACCACGCCGGGGGTATCGTCGATAATAACATCGACCCCGGTCGCCTTTTCAAAGGCGCGAATATTGCGTCCTTCACGTCCAATAATTCGTCCTTTCATTTCGTCGGAGGGAATATCGACCGTACTGGTTGTTGCCTCCGCTGTATGAGCGGCAGCGTATCGCTGAAGACTGGTCAGCAGAATTTCCCTCGACATCTCTTCGCACTGATCTTTGAGCTTTTTTTCCTGCTTGAGAATCAAGGCTCCCGTTTCAGTTTGAAGCTGACGATCTAAAATAGACAGTAATTTATCCGTCGCATACTGTTTGGATAGCCCGCTGACTTCATGCAGAGTTTGACGTTCGACTTCAATCAGTTTGTCCAATTCATCTCGTTTGCCTTGAACTTCCTGAATTTTTTCGGTTAGTTTTCTCTTCGTACTGTCTAACAGCTTATCCTGTTTACTGAGATTTTCAGCGGATTGATCGAGAGCCTTTTCGCGCTTTAACAAACTTCGTTCCCGTTCTTTGATTTCTTCCCGCAGAACCTGGAACTCTTCGTCTTTTTCCGTTTGAGCGGCCAGCTTTATTTCTTTCGCCTCTAATTCAGCCGATTTGAGTTTCAACTCGGCATCTTCTTCAGCGGAATGAATAATCCGTTTGAAAGAGCAGATAAATCGAGCTGCAGCGCTTTGTCATAGGCACCGTTTCTGCGCTCAGCTGCAGCCATCGTCAACAGGGAATCCGACGACATTGATTTCTGAGCAGCCGAAACCAACGGCAACAAAAAATACAGCCCTGATAAAACGAATAGAATT
>CAYZMZ010000142.1:2265-3981 GCA_964479655.1 uncultured Planctomycetaceae bacterium | reverse complement strand
GTTTGGCTTCCGTAGCCGCGTCTTTTTTACGGATATTATCTAATATTCTAACAGCAACAACAGACAATACTGCACCGATAATCAAAGCGACTACCGACAGTAAAATCGACTGCTGCATGTTTACAACAGCAAGTAAAGTATTCAAAATCGTCCTCGTAAAATGGTTTTTACGTTGGAATAGGACTATAAAAGCGATGTTATAATTTGCGCTTGCCAGACGTTTCCGATTGCTCTGAAACCGGAACCCGAACCAGCAACAACTTGCGTCCGCCGGAAAGAATAAATCCCGCTATAAACGCACCAACAGCACAAATAAAATTCTTCAACGATACTGGCGAAAAAGCCGATCTACCGCGTCGGGCAGAATACAACCAGATCGAAAACGGACTGACTACGTTCTTCCTGTTTGAGTGATAACCTAAACAAGAGGTATAAGTACGTATATCTCGAAATCGATCATCAAAAACGCGGCAAAGCTCCTTAACAACGGTACATTTAAGAACCATTTTCAACCGTAAAACGTATTCGCCGAAAATTAACTGTTTTCGTTTTTCTGGCTCGGAGTTGATCTTACCGAACCGGTCAGCAATGCGGAACCTGAGCGTCCATATTACGGCTATGACACCAGAAACAATCAGGAACGAAACGGCAGTGTAGGAAAATGAAAGCATGTTAATCATAGTTCAGGAATTTCTTTTACGGGTTTTCCACAAAATCCGATTTTGGACCAACCACGCAGTTTACAATGTTAAAAATTAAACTGATTTCCACTTGAAATGTTCCGACTTATGTTTCCATAAAATTGCCGTTTCATTTTGCCTGAACCGATAAAACTGGAAGTTTTTATTCATACGGCGGCGAAATCAAATCGGCGTTGATAGGAAATTTCAAATAGTTTTAGTTTAAACATTATGCGCTGTTGCGGAATGCCCCTGGGGGGATTTCCGTTGCAATCCGGCACCGTATGAAAAGTTCGGGATGCGCGGACAGGTTCCAATCAGGTAATCTGTTAGAACAAAAGCTCTATTCCAACTAAGTGATATTATAATAAATATAACCTCGAAACGGATTGTTTAATGTCGCCATTAAAAAACCTCTTTCGATACTGTTGAGAAATAAATCTCAATGCTTATACTATAATACCAAATAATTTTGATTTTGCAACAGAATAATTGAATATTTCTTCGATTTTTCTAAATTTTTTGAATTATCTTTCCCTTTTGTACCATTTTTTTCAATCGGAATATTTTCAAAAACATAGAGAAATCGCAAACGATTTATTTTTTCTACGTTTGACAAACTGCGTAGTTTGCTAAATTCTACGCAAATTATCACTTTTTGAAAAAGTTAAACGTTGATTGTAAAAATTATTCTGATTTTTATGATTTTAGAATCAGACGAAACGGCTCGACGGGGTTATAAACTGGTTCCACTTGTTTTTCACCCGTTTGCATAACAAACCGTAGCCGTTTCATTTTTCTCCACCTCGATCAAATAAAGAGGATTGTATGATTTTGGTCCAGGAGAAATCAAAACGGCGTCAAGAGGAAAAATCACGGAGCTATCGTAAAAATCTCTCGTACATATCGTCTAAACGACGGTTTTTTGGGGGAAAATTTGCTTCCCTTTTATACTTGATTTCAGACGAATCCTATAACGCCGTATCGATAATTTAGCGCAAGCTCCAATCGCCCCCCCTTGAAATTAGATGTGTCT
>CAYZMZ010000142.1:0-2255 GCA_964479655.1 uncultured Planctomycetaceae bacterium | reverse complement strand
GTCTGATATAATATTACAACATAATATATAGGGAGGTTTTATTCTTCCGATGGCGAAATGAAACGACTGCGGTTTGTTATTCAATCCGGAAAAAGTCAAGTGGAACCAGTTTAACAGAGGAAAAAATTTTATATGAACATGGCGTTGGCCATAATAGCCGTAGGCGGAGAAGTCGCAGAATCAGTAGATTCTGTGCCTCCCAGTTGGGAACACTGGGTACTTTTTATCGGCAGTGTTTTATTAGCACTGATTGTTTCTTTTTTGTGCTCTTTGTGCGAGGCGGCGTTCCTGTCTATCAGTCCCGCTCAGGTAGAAGACATTGGTCAGGTGTATCCCTCCCGCGGACGAATCTGGAAAAAGTACAAAACTCACATGGAAGTTCCGATTGCCGTGATTCTTCTGCTTAATACGTCCGCTCATACGATTGGGGCGACTGTTGCCGGCGCGCAAGTTCACGTATTGTTCGGAAACGCCGCAGTTACGGTTTTTTCGATTATCTTTACGTGGCTGATGCTCCAATATACAGAGATTCTTCCTAAAACGGTGGGAGTAAGAAACAACGTCCGAATTTGTCAGGCGTTTACCTATCCGATGCAGGTTTTAATCTGGTTTTTTACGCCGATTGTTTGGCTGTTGTTTTTTCTCAACAAACCATTTGAAGGAAAATCAACACAGGTTAAAGAAACGACCTTGGACGAACTAGCCGCATTGGTGGGCGTAGCGGGGTCTACCAACTTGCTGGATAAAAATCAGGAACGAATTTTGCGAGAAACCTCCCGGCTCCATCAACGCAACGCCAGCGAGGTTATGGTACCCGCCTTTGAAATTACGTTTATTTCGTCCAAACAATCGCTTATGGAAGCGATTCTAGCCGCTCATATAGACCCGCATACGCGATTTCCGGTTATCGAATCCGACGACGTTAATAAAATTTTAGGCTACGTCAATTTCAAGGAAATGGTCGCCTGGGCAAGAACCAATCCAGACCAACCAAACGTTCTGCCGATTATTCGTCCGGTTTTTTTCGTTCCAGATAACGAAGAGGTAACCGACGTTCTTCATTTATTTGTAGATCGTCATGCGCATATTGCTATTGTTCAAGATGAACATAAACAAACCATGGGGTTAATTACCCTGGAAGATATTGTAGAAGAACTGGTTGGAGAATTGGACGACGAGTTCGATTCCTCCAGCACCTCGTCTGATAAACCGGAACTGATTTCGCGAACCGAATCGCTGCCTAAATTTATCAACGATTTACCGGAGCACGTGTTTATTATTGGCGGCGGCGTTCCGATGAATGAGGTTATTTCAATTCTCAATAAAGAAAGCGGCAGTCCGAACTGGGACGCTCCTGTTTCGACGCAAACGCTTTCCAGCTGGCTGATAAGTCAAATGGATCACGTGCCCGCCCCCAACGAATATATACGAATCAGCGGCTGGGACTTTGTCATCCGCCGTCTGCGGCAAAATAAGGCTTTTGACGTTTTGGTGTTACCGGAAGGTCAGAAAGGTCCGTTGAGGGTAGAATAAATGAACATGGATACAATTCATCACTTAACGTTATTTATTGTCGGCTTGACGTTATCAATCGGCGTTTCAACATTATGTTCACTTTGTGAAGCGGCGATGCTGAGTTTAACTCCCGGACAAATCGAAGAATTTGCCCGCCGCAATAAGACAAAGGGAAAAATCTGGAAAGAATACAAAAAGAATCTCCACGAGCCGATTTCTGTAATTCTGTTATTGAACACAACAGCACATACAATCGGGGCGACAATCGCCGGAGCGCAATGTCAGGAACTGTTTGGAAACGCTTCCCTGACCGTTTTTTCGATTCTGTTTACCTGGGTTATGCTTCAGTATACAGAAATTCTACCTAAAACGATTGGAGTTCGATATAACGTTGCCGTTGCGGGGATTGTAACCTACCCTCTTCGTTTTTTGATGTTTCTGTTTTTACCGCTGATGCATTTTATTCGCCGCTTGAACAGTCCTTTTGAGGGCAATCAGCAAGGGGTACAGGTTTCTACTACCGATGAAATTTCCGCCTTGGCCAGCGTTGCCCGTCTGCGAAAGCAGTTGGACGCCAATCAGGAACGTATTTTCCGGCAGACGGCGCAGCTAAACGAACTGTACGCTTTTGAAGTGATGGTTCCCGCGACCCAGATCAAATTTTTATCCTCTCAAATGACGCTCAGTCAGGCGATTGAAGCCATTCACGCCGATCCGCATACCCGTTTTCCCGTCGTCAA
>CAYZMZ010000141.1:3164-7889 GCA_964479655.1 uncultured Planctomycetaceae bacterium | reverse complement strand
AATGCCCGATTTGCCCTCAAATACACCGGATATATCAACGTTCCGGAAAGCGGACTGTATAAATTTACCTCTGGTATCGACGGCGCTTATCAACTTACTCTGGATAATAATCCGATTATAATACGAGATGGACAAAAAGGTACGTCGCAGCATTTCGCTTTTACCGCCTTGAAATCCGGCTGGCATCGCTTTGAGTTCGTCTGGCTGGTAGATGCGATCAGTACCCGGAATTTTAATCTGTTCTGGGAAGGACCGAATTTTACCCCCCGTCCGGTAGCCGCGTCCGATCTGGCGTATGCCGTACCGGATTCTATGCCGAAATTGGAAATTCACGCCGAAAATACCGGTGTTGGAAAAGGAAAAATATCGGTTCAGACAACTCCTTATAATCATACCGTTAAACGAATTTCCTTGTATCTGGGGGATAAAGTCTTGGCTTCGGGGAATGATTCTACACTTGTCTATGATGGAATATTACCTAGCGGTATAAATAAATTTTATGCCCGTCTTGTTTACGACGATAATAAAACTTTGGATAGTTCTTCGGTAGAGCTTTCTGTTCCCGGTGGTACAATTGATTCTTCCTGGAACGTTCGTAATATCGGTCAAAAGGACGCTCAAATCGGGATTTATCAAACGAAAAAAGCCGATACAACCCAATCAGATGCGTTTTCATTTTTTGGAAATGGAATGCACTCGCTTACGCAGTCAATAACGGGTGATTTTACGGCTACCTGCCGCATTGATTCCTATAACGGCAGAAACGGCGAGCCGGTTAATTCCAACTCCTGGATTGGTTTGTCGGCGATAGAAAACGTCAACCAGATCGATTGGCATTGGGGTACGGCTTACTATCTGATTCAGCGAGCTGGAGGCGCGTTGAAGACGTCGCCGGATAACTCGGATTTAGGCGGATCGCGGGTTAGCAATGCGACAATTCCCAACAAAGACAAGCCCTGGATTCGGATTCAAAGAAACGGCAATATCTGGTCAAGCTGGGTTTCTGCCGATGGTTTGAATTGGGAGTTGGGCACCTTCCAATACAAATCGGCTCCCAAAACAATGAATGTTGGACTGTTCTTTAGTTCACTTAATCAGCATGCCAGAGCGCATTATTATGCCAATGTTTCTGAATTAAAAATTGAACGAACCGCTTTGCTTGATTTTCCGGTCCCGGCAACGGCGGCGAATACGGCGGGAGATCGGTTTACAGGTATTGTTACCGCTCGGTCTAATCCGCAAATTTTTGTGATTCGTTCTACGGGGAACGGATTGCTGCGTACTACGGATAACGGTCAGACTTTTGAAAAAATTAATGGCCAGAATAGTTCGGACGATTCGATTTTGTCCGTTCGTAGCGTTGCTATTGATCCGAATAATCCTGAAATTATGCTTCGTGCGTGCGGACGGGGCAGTATTGAATCGTCTTCTGTTTGGAAAACACAAGACGGAGGAAAGAACTGGAATAAGCTCGATTTTCCGGGTGATTTCGATGGAATCGGTCCGTCTGCTTTGTGCGGAGAGGTTATTCAAATCGACTTGAAGAATCCTGATTGCTGCTATATCGGCTGTGAATCCAAAGGATATTTCCGCTCTTTGGACGCCGGTAAAACCTGGACGTATTTGGGGTTGAGCGATAATCGAATTACATCGGTGGCTCAATGGCCGTTTGAAGTCTATTTTCCCGCCTTGGGACATGGACAAACGCAGTTGCTTATTACGACCTGTCCCGATTCCCGGATGGAATATCTGGGACGTGGAAATCCGATAACCTCTGTAAATGCGAATACCAGTAAAGTATTTCATATAACCGGATTATCCAGTCCGGTTACTCCCCGTTTTGAACAGGATAATATCGGCTTTTATAACGCGTGTTGGGATAAACAATTACCCACGATAAATGAGTTTGCTGTTGCTACCTCTTACGGCTACGAAAATACGTCCGGCGGAATGCTGTCGCTTTACCCGATTTCAGCCAATATTGAATGGCTTCGCCCGATCACGGCTTTGGGGGCGGCTGGACGAGGGGAAGGAAAATGGGGACGGTTTTATACTCAGGCTCTGGATCCGATAACGCTCGGACGTCTTTCCAAAAGCGAAACATGGGGATTAAGCTGGGGATTCCAGTCTCTTGTCGGCGATATTCCTTCCGGCGGATTGATTGCCGTCTCGGGCGATATTCTGGAGGGGGAAATATGGCATTTCCTGTTTACCGACGGCGTTTATATCTCCGTCGATGGCGGGAAAACAGTCAAAAAAGTCAAATAAATTTGACTTCTAGGCGATTTTGAGTGGTCTTCGCGTACGCTTTTCGGCGTACGTATCGATAGCAGGTTTGGAAGAATTGTGCACGGTATTTTCGATTTTTCAACGAATCCGGGGGAAAATTCCCCTGTCGCGTTTACTTACGGTAATAGTTGTGTGAAACTTATGTAAAACCTCGGTTTAAGTTCTGGTCATTTGGCAAGCTATGTGGTAGAATAGCCGTAATAAAGAGAGACGGATTTAATATTATTACCATGCGATTTTTTCCGGCGACGCTGTTTTGATTTTGCCCAACAATAAAAATTGGGTTATACTGGTTCCACTTGACTTTTTCCGGTTTGCATAACAAACCGCAGTAGTTTCGTTTCGTCCGAACAGAATAAAACAAAGTGATTTTTTATTCGGGCGAAATCAAAACGACGTTAAGAAAAAAATTCAAGTAGTCATAGTATAAAACCTCCTTTTATTGATTTGGGCGAAATCAAACGGTGTTGATAGGAAAGATTAAGTAGCTAGTATAAAGTCATATCAGGTGATTTTTTCTGTTAAAAACATTGGTGTTTTTTTCGTTGAAGTAATCACCCGCCGAACAAAGATAATTTCAAAGGTAAATCGAATTATGGTACCAGTACGAGTGATGTTACGGACTTGTCATCAACAGGCAAATAATTGGAAAATCGCGGATTCCAGCGGTAAAGAATGCACCGGACGTCAGGTTTTAATTAACTCTTTCGTTTTGCGGAATTATTTTCATCGCTTGCTGGATACCAAAGAACAGTTTGTCGGCGTTATGCTGCCGGCGTCCTGCGCGGGAACGCTTACCAACGTGGCTTTAACGATGGATAAGCGCGTTGCGGTCAACCTGAATTTTACGGTTTCCGAAAAAATAATGAACTCCTGTATTCATACCGCAGGTATTAAACGGGTAATAACCAGTAAACGGCTTATCGCCAAGCTCAATTACAAAAAACTGGACGCGGAAATCGTCTTTATGGAAGATGTCGTTAAAAAAATCAGTTTGTCCGATAAACTTCTTGGAGCCGCATACGCTTATATGCCTATTTGCGTGGTAGAACGTTTGCTGGGTTTGGATACAATTAAAGACGACGATTTGCTGACGATTATCTTTACCTCCGGCTCGACGGGCGTTCCCAAGGGCGTTATGCTGACTCATAATAATCTGTATTCAGATTTCATGGCTTTTATTAACATGCAAAATCTGGACGATGGGCACGTGCATAATATTCTCATGGGTATGTTGCCGCTGTTCCATTCGATGGGCTATTCTTACAATATTTGGTCAACCTTATGCACTGGATTTAAGGCGGCGTTTCATTATTCGCCTTTGGAGGCGGGGGAAATCGCCAGAATGTGCAAAAAATATCAGTGTACTGTAATTGCCGGTGCACCGACTTTTTTCAGAACCTATATTCGTAAAATCGACGCGGAAGATTTTGCCACCATTAAATACCCGCTTGTCGGAGCAGAACGGATGCCGACTGAAGTGAAAGACGCCTTCGAGAATAAATTCGGAGTTCGTCCTTTGGAGGCGTACGGCTGTACAGAATGTGCGCCGGTAGTTGCGGGAAATTATCTGCCTGATGGAAACTATTGTTCAGGTAAACCCTTTTGCAAAGACGGTTCAATCGGCGTTGCAATGCCCGGTATGAAAGTTGAAATCCGCGATATAGAAACCCGTCAGCCGCTGAAAAATAACGAAGTTGGAATGATGTGGACGACCGGGGAGAATGTAATGAAAGGTTATTTAAATGAGCCGGAAAAAACCGCTGAAGTGCTTGTTGACGGCTGGTATTGTACCGGCGATTTAGCCCGTATCGACGACGACGGATTTATTTTTATTACCGGTCGATTAAGCCGATTTTCTAAAATCGGCGGCGAAATGGTTCCGCATGAGGCGATTGAACAGCTTGTCGGTTCGATTATCGGCTGTTTGCCTGACGAGCCGATTTGTGTTACGGCTTCTTCTATTCCCGACGAAAAGAAGGGCGAAAAGATTATCGTTTTGTATTCCGACCTAAAGGGTTTTGCGCCTGAACAAATAATCAAGGAAATGCGGCTGAGGGAAATGCCGCCCATTTGGATTCCTTCTGCCGATGCTTTTGTTAAAGTTGACGCTATTCCGGTTTTGGGGACGGGCAAGCTCGATATTCAAGGCTCGAAAAAACTCGCTCGGGAAATTACCGATCCGCTTCTGCAAAATCTGCCCACGGATAATTTTACGGCGGAAAGTCCCGAATCGGTTACGCCTGCCAATTCTCCCGTTCAACCGGCTGCTGGTCTGCCCCTTCACGTATAATTACGAGATTATCCTAGAACGACTTGGTTTTCCCCTCAATGCCGTTTTGATTTAGCTCAACTTATTGGGCGAAATCAAAACGATGTTAAGAGGAAAATTCAGGTCGTCATAGTATAATACCTGTTTCATTTTTCGCTTTTAGC
>CAYZMZ010000141.1:276-3154 GCA_964479655.1 uncultured Planctomycetaceae bacterium | reverse complement strand
TCCCTATAATTTTTGCATTCGTCATATTAATCCTCTATTTCATTTTCCTCTTTTAGCCTTTTATCGAATTGATGATTTGCGATTCTTCCTGCAAGGCAATAATAGAGTGTTCGATTACCTGCATTGATTTCCATTTGCCTCCCAAATAGCGCAGATAAAAACATAGACTCATCGAAAACACCCACAGGGTCATAACTGTCCAGCAAAAGGTTATTCCCATGCCGAAAAATCGGAGTCCCATATAGGTAACAAAAACCGGAATCGGCGATAGTAATCCCGCTAATCGGAGTACGAACAACGTATCCCCTGCCCCTTTAAGAACGCTAGAAAAGATTACATTTGTCCCATCAAAAATCATGAAAACCGCCATGAATTTTAACAGGTAAATGGTCATAACACGGGTCTGCTCAAATCCCTGCGCGTTTCCTAGTTGATGCGCAATTAAAAATACGTTTGGATTGATAATATAAATCGCAGCAAAAAAGAGCAAATAGAGCACGGCAAACTGGAGCGCGGTATGTGTCGCCCGGACGGATAGATTGGGTCTTTTGGCTCCTTGCTGTTGCCCGACTAAAGCAGTTAGTCCCATTCCTAAGCCGGTTATAGGGATAAACGCCAGCGCGTTTACGTTAAAGGCTAAATTTGTCGCGGCAATTTCAACCGACCCCAGCATCCCGACCAGCAACAGTAAGACGGTAAAAGCTCCGCTTTCGATTACAAATTGCAGTCCGTTGGGAGCGCCGAAAAACAGCAGCCGTTTCATCGCTTGCCAATCAAAAGCCCGTCCTGTCCAAGTTTGAAACCGTTTGCAATTGGACGGCAGGAAGAAGATAATAAAGTAAATAACCAGTTTGACCCAAATGGCAATAGAAGTCGCCAATCCCGCACCGACAATTCCCAGTTCGGGTATAGTAGCCAACGGCCACCCGGCGATTTTATCCGATCCGAAAATCAAAACCATGTCCAATAAAATATTGAGAATCGCCCCGAAGGTATCGATAATCATAACAATCCAGGTTTGTCCCCGTCCGCTAAAAAATCCGCATAGCGCGCCTAGCATAACGCACGCTCCGCCGCAGGTACACAGAGATTGATAGTAAGCCGCCTCCTGAGCGGCGACAACTGCGGGATGATTGATAAACAAAAAGAACCACGGAGCGATTAGCCCGGTCAGCCAGATTATCGGCAGGAAAATCAAACCAATGTAAAGCCCTTGCCAGACGAATTTTCCGATTTTATCTGGACGTTTAGCTCCCCAGTACTGAGCGACAAAGGTTACACAGTACGAACTGATGCCCAACGGAAAGCAGAAAATTGTATAATGCGTCATTCCAGCCGGCATGCAGGCGGCCAAGGCGTCTTGAGAGTACCAAGCCAGAAAAAGGCGGTCGATAAAGTGCATAATACTCCAAGAGGAGGTAGAAATGATCAGCGGCAACGCGATCATCAATACCTCTTTGGCTCCGCACCGACGATTCCACCAGGTTTGAAGTCGGGGAAACATACGTTTGGTCTGTTGTATTATTCCTGTTTGGGGTCTATTCGACGTTTAATGCCGTTGAGAGCGTCTGATAAAATAGACAGTGCGTTGGCTTCCAACTGACGTACTCGTTCACGGGTCAATCCCAGCGTTTCGCCGATTTCCTTGAGTGTTTTCGGTTCGTATTCATCCAAGCCGTACCGCATTTTCAGAATTGCCGTTTCGCGTTCGTCCATGTACTGCATACACTCGAAAATAATTTTCAGATTGTCTTTGTACATCGTATCGGTTTCAGGGTCTTTGGTATGCTCGTCCATAACCGTTTCGCCGAGTGTCCAGCCGCTTTCAGTTTGCTCAAATTGAGGAACTTTACTGTAGATATGTATAGCTTTTTTAATAATCGGTAATTTTTTTCGCGGTAACGCCAGCATCCGGGCGACTTCTTCCGGCAACGGAGGACGTTTTAAATCTTCGGTAAGACGAGCGGTCGCGCGTCGCCATTTGGCTAGTAATTCTATCATGTAGGCGGGAATACGAATCGGCTTTGAGGTATTGATCAAAGCGCGTTTGATAGACTGTTTAATCCAGTAGGAAGCGTACGTAGAAAATCGGGTACCCATGGAAGGGTTAAAGCCCTCCACCGCACGGAGAAGCCCTAAATTCCCCTCTTCGATTAGATCGGGAAGTCCTAATCCTTTGCTGGAATAGCCGCGAGCGATATTTACGACCAAGCGTAAGTTGGCGCGAACCATTTGGTCGCGTGCTGATTGATCTCCCGCAGCAATCGCGGCGGCGAGCTGCTGTTCTTGTTCCGAAGTCAACAAAGGGGTGTTATTGATTTCTCGCAAATATGTTTCCAACGGCGTTTGCAGACCTGTTGAAAACAGCGTGTCGTCTAGTTGGTTTAATGATTCGTCGATTGCGTCCATAATTCTCGATCCCGTTTGTTGATTGCTCAGATACCCTGTTACACCTGATATTACCCAAGAAGAATACTGGTATATTCTGCCTGAATACGATTGAATATTATCAATCTGAACCTCGTTCTTTTATTGTTTCGCAACGTACGAACCTCGTACCGTTATATGCGCTGATTTTACTTTGATTTTTCCAAATAATATTGTTGTATATCGATACTGTTATATTCTAGCCGTTCCATTTCGTCCAAACTGATAAAACAAGAGATATGTTTTAATAAATGGGACGGAATCAAAACGGCGTCGATAGGAAAAATATCGATCGGAAAATGCGGTCAAAGTATAATACGCCGCGATGTTGCTCGGCAAGAAATCAGAATAGCCGCTTACGGGGCTGGCAAAACCAAATAACTGGCAGGACAACAGCTGCCCTGCTGTTATCTGCTTAATTCGGCTTCACTTATTTTATACTGGTTTTTCA
>CAYZMZ010000141.1:0-266 GCA_964479655.1 uncultured Planctomycetaceae bacterium | reverse complement strand
ATCGTCTTTTGAGGTATTTCTTCTATAAAAAACAAAATATTTATCCCGTTAAATCGAATACGACATTTGTAACGATTATATCGATTTTCTCTCTTGACGAAATCACGAAGATTTGCTACTATCATCAAAAGTATAATAGAACATAAATTATACATTTACAGAAAAATAATTTGTCATATCCCTCAGAGATAATAATGAGTATTTCACGCCTCGATTTCCTCGGAATCGTTTTGATGGTCGCTGCCCTGACTGGCTGTACGTCTTTT
>CAYZMZ010000140.1:4886-7946 GCA_964479655.1 uncultured Planctomycetaceae bacterium | reverse complement strand
CTTGTCATGGCATAAAGCCCGAGAAATCTGGTTTGTCAATCTGTCGTTGACCGAATCAATCAACTGTCCGATTTGGTACTCGACGTTGCCAAAATGCAGTTTTTCCTTACGCCGATAACCCGGAAAGAGAATATCCTTTAAATCTTCCAGCGTTTCTACAATTACTCTATAATGCGGCAAGGCGCAGTATCCCAAATGATGGATCGAATCTTCCTGATGATATGTATTGACAATCGCGTTGGTCAGGTCGGAAAGCGTTTCTTTCGGATTGTATTCAAATAAAGGCAATTCCATAATAATATCGTTAATATCGTATTTATATTTTAATGACTTTTAGTACAAATTAATATCGTTTAATATGTTTTAATGTTAATTTGTATACCTTAATGACGTTTTGTATCGAAAATCAGAATATATAGTTTTATATACTATTGAGCATCCAGCCCGCCAAGGGGACGTCGATTAATTTTAATCGAGAGGCAATAATCAAAACCAGCTGAGTTTTTCGGCCGTTGAATGTATCCCAGGACAGTTCGTATTCCAAAGAAACCACTTCACGATACGGATTATCGGTAAATCCAACCACGCGCTTGAATTGATAATCGGCGTGTAAATCGGGGTCAGAAAGAGTTTTAGGGACTTCCCGTTCCATAAACGCATCAAATTCTTCCCGGGATTTTCCGCCGACACTGTATTGCGCCTCCAAACCTCGGCCGGGCAAGCGCCGGTTAAGCGGGTGCGATTGCAGCTGATAGGCTTCCAGAGGGCGGCCTTGTTTCATTAAATCAAACCAAGAATCGACGAACTGACGCCCCTCGTTTTGTATCATCGACCGATAGCCAAACCATTCCGTAACCGCCGCCGTCCCGAAAAAAACCGCCGTCAGAAGCGCGATTTGTACCGCCCGGCGTCCTAATAATTCTTTCGGCTGGCGTGAAATCGCTATCGCAGCCCAAACGACTACCGCCAGGGTACAAACCGGCAACGTCCATAAAAGCGGATGAAAAAACGCCAACGGACATAAAGCCGCTAAAATACAAGCGGCAATCGCAGACGGACACACGCTTTGATAGCTGTCATCCTGTTCAGTGGCTCCTTGCAAATCCCAACGACGGGATAAATACGACGGCATGGAAGGTTCTTTGTCTGTCATGAGCGTTTTTATCGGCTTGATGTATATCGGGTTGATTCTGGCTGCGGCTTCAGCTTAACAATCGCCTCAACTTCGACCATCGAATCCAGCGGCAGGGCGTTGGTTCCCAAAGCCGAACGGGCAGCCTGCCCTGCTCCGGCTCCAAAGACTGCCATAAATAATTCGCTGGTTCCGTTGAGTACATTGGCCTGTGAATGGAAGGAATCTGTACACTGAACAAATCCAACCACTTTAACTATCGCATCCACTTTATCTAACGAGCCTAACGCCTGTTTTAAGGTCGCCAGGATATTTAATCCCGCCCATTGAGCGGCATTGTAGCCGGCTTGAATATCAGCCTGAAGTTCGCCCTTGCCCAAACAACCGGTAATCAATTGTCCGTTTGCGATAGGTAAATGTCCAGCCAGATACGCCCAGCCGTCGGCGATAACAACGGTTTGATACGCGCCTTTAGGTGTACCGGGGGCGGGAAATACCAACTTATTATCAGCTAAAAATTGCTCGAGTTTTTTATCAGCACTCATTTTCGTTCCTCCATAGAATCTATATATTTCTTCAATCGTTCCAGTTCGTCGGTTACTGTTCGCAGTTTGAGCAGATTTTGAATACGTTTGAGCAGTTCAACCTTGTTTACCGGTTTGCTTAGATAGTCATCGCAACCCGCTTGAACGGCGCGTTCTATATCGCCCAATTCTCCCAGCGCGGTAACCATTAAAATCATTATACCGGAGGTTTGAGGATTGCTTTTTAGCGTTTGGCAAACTTCAAATCCGTTTAATTTGGGCATCATAATATCCAACAGAATCAAATCCGGTTGGAAAGCGGCGGCTTGATGCAAAGCGTCTTGACCATCGACTGCAATCGCCGTTTCGCAATCGACATCGTATAAATACGCTTCCAATAATTCGACGTTGGTTGGGTTATCGTCAACCAAAAGTATTTTCGGTTTCATAAATTGTCTCTCGCTGAGATCAAATTGATCTATTTTGAAGGTTCAATGACAAAACAGGGGATTTTTATCCGATAATTGCGTGATTTTCAATCGGGCATGTTTTTGATTCCGCGTTGGGTTATCCCGGACGTTTTTTCCGTCTGTTGGAGAAAACAGCCATTATACTGGTTCCGCTTGACTTTTTCCGGTCTGCATAACAAACCCCCGTTGTTTCCTTTCGTCCCCAATCAACAAAACAAAGGGTTGTTTTATTCTGTTCGGGCGAAACCAAAACGATGTCAAGAGAAAAAATCAAGTAGTCATAGTATAAAAATAACCGAATCTGAAAAAACGCAATCCAGACTACCCCCTTATTATAGCACAGAATAGAATGTTTTTCAAGGTGGATTCCAGAGAACTTCCCGATTCGTTACGAAATATTACCGAACCCCGTCTTTTTCGGGAAAAAAGACCGCCCCGACCGCAGAATACCGGGAGGGACGTCCTGTTGTGCGCCATACTTGCCGTCCTAAATAGGAGTTCTCCAAAATTTGAGAAAATAACGGGAAGACACGAAGACACGAACCCCTGCTCGCCTTCGCGCCTTCCCGTACAATTGCCTTGAACGCCGCCAACCATTGTTTCGGCAACCGGCGGTAGCCGAACAGGGAACCCCTCCTCGGGTCGTCCGCGCTTCGGAGGGATTTGCTGTATTCTTTACGTTTCCGAGGTTACCGGCTTGATAAATCCTAAAAACTGTTTTAAGGACGGGCAGCGGTTATCCATTTCAGGATCAATGCAAAACATAATCGCGGCAGATAAACGCGGATTCAGGTCGGGACGATGCTCGAGAATCGGGGTCGGCGGAGAATCATGGCTCATGGCGGCGTTACCGCTGTCTCCCTTCGGCCACGGAAGGACACCGGTAAGCATTTCGTAAACCGTAACACCGTACGCAAATACATCCAACCGAAAA
>CAYZMZ010000140.1:3194-4876 GCA_964479655.1 uncultured Planctomycetaceae bacterium | reverse complement strand
ACGGCGAACCAATTCCGGAGCCATGTAGTTGGGCGTACCGGTTCTGTTTCCCGGCAGTAAAAATACTCCCGAGGCTGGAACAGACAAACCGAAATCCGTTAGTTTCATAATTTTACCCGATTTATCAACGATAAAATTTCTGGGGCAAACATCGCGATGAATGAACCCGGCATCGTGAACGGATTGTATCGCCTGCGCTCCCTGACGGATTAACTCCAAGCGGTATTTTTTAATCGCCTCCCGATTGGCGTTGATAATTGTATTCAAGCCGTACCCGTCTACAAATTCTACCAGTAAATAATTTCGCCCGTCGGTTGTTTTGCCGATTTCATACGTTTCAGCAATATAAGGGCTATCCATTTGAATGGAAATTTCTCCTTCGGAAGGTTTTCTTACATTCGCCCAGCGGGCATCGACCTGCGCCAGTTTTGTCATATCGATTAATTTTAACCCGCAGATACGATCTCCATGAAGATGATCTTTAACGACACGAAATTCCGACATCGTTCCAAAACTTGCCTTGCGAACGGTTACGAAACGTTTATCCACGTCTAATTTGGGGCTAATCCCGCTGACGCTGCTGATAGCCGATTTAATTGAATTGAGTATTCCCATAATACCTATTTAATTGTTGTTGTAAATAATATGTCAATTATACTATGACTACGTGATCCTCTCGACGCCGTTTTGATTTCGCCCCAAGATTCAGGCATCTTTTGATTTATCGAGTCAGGTGAAATGAAACGGCTGAAATCTGGTTATACAATCGTAAAAAACTCAAGTGGAACCAGTATAATACCGAACAAAACTCATGAAAGCGATTTCCTTTCCCGTTCTTTTTTAGACAGATATAATCCACCTGCACATAAAACCAGTAATCCTAAAATTACCATCGCCGCGATTCTGTATATCTGGTCCAGGTAAGACAGATCGATAATAAATATCTTGCCGATTATTACCGCGAAAAATACCAGTCCGATCATACGAATCGGCTTGGAACTGAAGTACATTCCGGAAATAATCAAAATCAGGGCGATTATCGACCATAAAACGGAAATCGCTCCCAAACGCATCGGGGGGAAATAAACTCCAAAAACGAGGTTGGTTTCCGCCGTAAGATATACAATCAGAAGAACGCTCGACAGCAGTCCGCAAATCTGGCAGAACTCTTTATTAAACTCCATATCCCGCCGTCTCCAGGATAGAAACGCCATAACAGCTCCGCACAGCGACGGAACCAGGAATCGAAACGCCCGTTCACCGAATAATAATTTACACTTGTCCGCATCTGCGTATTCAAATAACGTTACTCTTCCGTCAATATTCCATACATCGGTATAAAAATGAGTACCGGAGAAGAAATCAAACGGAGTTACCCGGTAGGCGGGCCAGATAATTATAAACAGCGTAACCGCTAACAGAACAGCGGTCCATGTATTTATCAGACGCGTTAAACTGTAGCTGCTTACCCGATGGGAAATCCATAAAAATGCCGTTGCTTCGATCAGCCAAAGCGGAACTCGCCACGGTCCGGTTACGGTTAGTTGAACTCCAAAGGACAGAAAGACAAACGCCAAACCGCAGCAAACCGCCCATTGAATATTGTCTTTTCTGTTCAGCAAGACCAATAAGTACGACAGGATAAAGAAAAATCCCGCCATTCCAACGCTCAAAAATCGATA
>CAYZMZ010000140.1:0-3184 GCA_964479655.1 uncultured Planctomycetaceae bacterium | reverse complement strand
TGCAAATCGAAGGAAATATCCGCATATAATCCATGTCGAATTATACTGTATCCAATTCCAAAAAAGATCAAGGCGTTTAAAATCATCAAAATCAATTCCCATAACGCGCCGGGCTTGTTATTGCGGTAGATTCTTCCTTGAGCGCAGAAGTTCATCAGTATAAATAAAACTCCTCCGAAAGACAAAAACGTAAACGTCCACGGCAAAATCTGCTCTTCGATGGTTACGCTAACATGAAAAAAGAACAAATTCAATAATCCGCAATATAAAATAATCGTTCCAATTCCCGCTATCCAGACCGGCAGCACCCATTTTTGCACTTGACGCACGATAACCAGTCCCGCCGCCAAAATCGTTAGATAAACCAGCATCGGAACCGGCGATTTCGGGGTAATGTCGAACATAAACGGTGTTGCGTACGCGCCCAAAACGCCTAAAACGGCGATCAGTTGACTGCGTCTTCTCAGGGCTGAAATTACCAGTATAACCGTAACGCAGCCTGAAAGTAAAAAAGCCGTTTGAGGATTAACCAGATGATATAATTCGGACGCGGCGTAAGAAGAAAAATACAGCGTCGCGGCTCCGCCGGCAATAAATGCCTGACCCATGACGTTCATCGCCCCTTTCCAGAGGTATATTCCGTATAGATACATTAAAATACCGACTATAGTTGTACCGGCGATTCGCATTTCCGGCACTAACCAGCCTTTATCGATGGAGTATTTGATGAAAAATCCAAGGCCTAAAACCAGAATAATCATGCCCAACCGGGTTAGCCAGTTAGCCGCAACCACGTATTCAAGAGTATCGTTTTCATCCAGTTTCTCTTTTCCCAGCCAGAACCAATTCCAGCCTCGATGAAATATCTCGCTTGCCCGGTCATCAAAAGACGATTTAATTTCTACTTTCGGCATGAAGAAATCAGGACGATTACTGGACGGTCGATGCCGTTTATTGTTTTCCTCGGTTCGAGAAATAAATCGTTCCAGAGCCGCAACAGACGGATCTGACTGCAACGACGGCTGAGGTTTTTCCAGCGGATATTCCGATTCGGTATTCGATCCGCTTTCCGGCGTTGGGGACGCCGACTCTACAATAGCCGCCTCTACAATACCTGAACAAATAGCCGGTTCCAGACTGCTTTCGACAGCCGGTTCCATGTTGCGGCCTTGCATAAACAACGGTTCCGTTTGAAGCGGCGGGTCTGGAGGAACAATCGGACTGGAAAGAGGAGCGATCGTCGGTCGGGGTTCGACTTCCGGCGGCTGATAGGCAGAAAGAACCGGCTTTTGCCAGATAGACTGATTCGGATGCTGCCCGATTTCTGTCGCGCCGGGAGCCGATTCGTCAGACGCGCTTTGTCCTGCCGCAGTCGCGGTACTCCCTGCCCTGTTCGCCGTCTCCGTTGCAGTTCCTGTCGCGGTTGATTCGAGATTTTCCGCAATCCCGGACTTCGCCCCGTTAGATGACCTATCCCGATAAAGAGCCGATTTTTTATGCTCTGTTGAATCGTCTGAAAGTCCTTCTATTTTATTAATTCGACGATTGATTTTTTCAAGCTGATCTCCTACGTTGGACAAGGTTCTGTTGGTGTTATCCAAACGACGAAACAGGCCCGCAACGAATTGGGAAATCCCCAGAAGCAATCCCGCGGCTATAATTACCAACGTAAAAAAAACGCATGAAAAATCGAACATAATAAATTCTCTGTTTTTTGAAATATACTACTTTGACTTGGAATTATCCGGGAAACGTCGGTTTTCAATCGGCAAAAAAGCCGTTTATCGGACAGTATTATTCGGAAAATCAGGTGTTCATGGTATAAAACGAGGATAATTCAACCATCAGCCCGGCGGCCAGTCCATGGCTCGTCCGCCGAGCAGATGGAAATGTAAATGCTCGACTGTTTGACCGCCGTCTGCTTTGCAGTTGTTGACTACGCGGTAACCGTTGGTAATTCCCAATTGCGCCGCTAGACGGGGAATAACCGTAAAAATATGGGCGACAACCGACACGTTTTCCGGGGTCAAGTCGTCTGTAGACGGAATACAAACTTTCGGAATGATAAGTACATGTACCGGAGCTTGCGGGTTAATATCTCGAAACGCCAGGCACAACTCGTCTTCGTAAACGATGTCGGCGGGTATTTCTCGCGCGATAATTTTTTCAAACAGATTCATGTTTTTATATATCTTTCTGAAAAAAACAATAAACAGGTAAAATAAATTCACTTTATACTACAGCTAGATGATTATTTCCTTAACGCCGTTTTGATTCCGCAGTTTGAATCGAATCCCCCCTTGTTTTATCGATTTGGGCGAAATAAAACGGCGGAGTTATGGTTCTATAAACCGGAAAAACAAAGTATAACTATGCTCTATTGTAACACAGAATTAAAATAATAAACAGATGGTTTGAAAAAAATTTTTGAGAAATTTTGAGAAAAGTCACGAAAAGTCGGGAAAAAGAATATTGCTTACCCGTTTTTTGGGATTCAGGAATATCATATCAAAAAATAGCTCCTTTTTCATGATACGATTTCAAAAAGTTTTGTAAAAGATCGGTATATTGTTGCAGTCTCTTGTATAGTATTGACAAAAGAGGGCTTTTTTATCCGTACCTGTCTCAACTCGTCTTTGCGGACGGTTTCTATAATCGGTATATAAAAATAGGTCTGATCAAGCTCCGCTTGGTCAGACCCAGTAATTTCAACGCCCCCCTGGAGATTCTTTTCCCGCTACGATTAATAATTCTTTTCGTCCGCTTCTTTGACCCAGTTGAAGTTGAGGATAAAACGTTTCACCAATCGGCTCAGGATTCCCATTTCTCCCGGAAATTTCAACGACATAGTCGCACAAAACTGCAAGGGTTGAAATTTCGTCTTCCTCGATGGGGTACCTGCTATCCAGAAACGTTTTGTCTGGGGTAATAACCGTATCCTGATTGCTTCAATGTTAATCCGTTGATCGAACAGTGAAACAAACAGGTTTAAGATTAAAGGCACAACGTTCGCAAATTGTCCCAAAGGGAAAACCTATTTGTTTGTTCGATTACATTACATCCAAAAAGAAATGATGACCCATGTGATAACGGCGTGATTCAGGATAATAATTCATCCAACGCTGATCATAAGCCGGGATTCGCATTTCCGGCGGGTAACGATTATAAACATCCTGGCTGGAAC
>CAYZMZ010000139.1:6255-8030 GCA_964479655.1 uncultured Planctomycetaceae bacterium | reverse complement strand
CTCCGTCCTGTAAAATTTCGCCGTTGAGTATAAGTTGATGATTACCGGAGATAGGCTTTCCCCAGTATACATTTATCTGCTGATCTTGACGGGAAACGGAGGCGTAAAAATTTTGCGAATCGGTTTTTACGGCAGCAGAAATAATATTAAATCTTTTTCCCATAATTCCAATTGATTCCGGCAACGTAATATCGTATGAGCTATATGCTCCCCTTGTTGAAGCAATATTCCATTGAATTTGCCATCGAATTTTATTACTCATAACCAGAAAAAAAGCCTCCGCTTGCGCTTGTCCGGCCGGCGTAACTTTACGGGTTTGAATGGTAATTAAATCGCGGGAATCACCGCTGTCTGTTTTGGTTTTTGAAAGATTCAAATCAAACGCAACGGTAGGAATTTCCGTATTGGGCAAGTCGGTATTTTTTATTGGAACGGGAATCATTTTATACATTTCGGTATTTCCCGAATCCGCCGGCTTGGGAGCGATCTCGGCACTGCTTTGCGTTGCAGAGCTGTTTTCCGTCTTCGGCGGAGGCGGGAGCGGTAATAACGGGGAAGGATTAAGCAAATTCTGATTGCGGGCATCGGTTTGCGGCTTGGAAATCGTTCCCCATTGACTGGCGAAACTTTGTACCGACATTTGTGTCAGTCCGCTTAACGCCGTCCAGTCGCATTGCAATTGGGAATCCAAGCTAAATGCGAGTAATCGACGACCTAAATGAACATCGGGCAGCGTGATTGCGGGAAATTGCAAGCTCCCAACTCCCGATACCTGATTCCATACAAAATCCAGTTCAAAGGAAACCTGATCTCGAATAGGTGTTTTAAATACTATCGTGTACTCATTTGTATCTTCCCGATTTTGTATTATCGACGAAATGGGCGATTGCGCATCGGCAAGCGAATTATCGGGGAAAATACTGCTGGATACCGCTGAAACGCCTGAGGGTAATTTTCGGCTGGAATTGTCGGAGGATGCAACGCTGGTTTTAGTACGATCTGAAGCAGAATTAGGTGAATCTATATTCTTCTCCTTCAAAGCAGATTCTTTCAAATCAGATTCCTTTCCCCCAGGGATTGCCCGTTTTTTATTCGGATTTTCGGCTACGACCGTATTACGGCTGTCGGAATACGCGGCAGGGAGAATCAAACGCGGATCGGCTTTTACTTTCAGGGAACTGACTTCGCCGGAGGAAACCTTGACGCGGTACTTGGCGGTCAACGAAACTTTTCCAGGGGCGATTTTCCACCAAAAAAGCGAATCGGCATCCATAACAGGACCGCCCGAAATTAGTCCGCCGCTATCCCATCGAACGACAATTTGATTTACGGCACTGAGCGGAATGATATTTCTTTTTTCTCCGCCGGTTGAATTGGGAAGCAACGCGGAATCGGCGGTAAATTTTTTATCTATTTGGACAATTTTACCGCACGCATCGGGAAATTCCAAACCGGTGATATTATCGGATGTATCAATTTCCAAGGTTGAATGAGGGCACGGCAGTACGGCAAAGGAAATCTCATTTTTCCCGTTGACCGACTTGATTATCGGATGAAATATCATTTCAAGTTTATACCGCCCCGGTTGAGCAATTTTCAAATACCAACTGTCTTCGGAAGCGCTCCATTGAGGAGAAATTTTCCGCGGCGCGTCCCAAATCCAGCGAATCGCCTCCCAAGAGGATTTGTTTGAATCGCTTTTCGATTCCAGGGGATTGGTGAGCTTGGCTGAATTATCGACCGATTCCTTTTCTGATACCGTTTGACGATACGAC
>CAYZMZ010000139.1:0-6245 GCA_964479655.1 uncultured Planctomycetaceae bacterium | reverse complement strand
TCGTCGAATCGTAATACCCGATGTTGAATACGTTGTTTCCCGAAGACGCAGCGGAAGGAGTACCGAAACATGGGGCGAAAGGGTTTCTATTTCCATGACAACCTTCCACGAGGTTGCTTCTGTTTTGTGCAGTTGCTGTACAAGTTTTCCGTAAAATTCCGTTTTGCAGACAATCCATGGATGAGATTGCGAATGGCGGTCAACCTGCTGAAGTTTTTCATACAAATTTTGCGGAACATAATAAGAGCCTAGCGGACGGCGATGGTCGTCTACCGGAACAAAAATCTGATATTCATTTGATATATTTAACGATGAATAGGGATTCTCCAAGTCAAAATCAGAATCGGATTCAGCGGAGAGGTCTGTTGTAGCCGGTTCCGAATCGGAGGCGGGATAATTTGCATTCCAATACTGATAGTAATAATTGCGAGGCAATTTCTGAGCCTGTACATGAGAACACGTGCCGGAAAGAAACGCTCCTGAAAGGGCAAAAATCAACAGCAGACTTTTCAAATTCATAATTGTTGATCGACGAACGGTTGTTGGAATTTTCACCGAACTGGACCCCGTTCTGGTTGTATTGTTCGAGTCAATAAACGGCTTTCCTGCTAAAACCAACAGACTTAACAGCAGTCCCAAAAACAGACCGGAAAACGTTATCGAAATAAACCACGGAGTAACCTGAGCCAGCAAAGCACTTAAAATGCAAATAATTCCCAACCAGCGTCTAAAGCCCCATTGAGCGGGCGATTTTCGATTGGTTACCGGAGCACGCATGAACGAATCGGCATTGAGCATTGTAGACGACGCAGGCAACGCGCCGTTTTCAGCGGTTGGCTTAACGGTCGAATTAGGCGTACCGGTCAAATTTGACGGCTGCGAGGAATCCGATTTTTCGGTCTTTCCTTTTGAATCTGAATTACGATTATTTTTGAAACCTTCCATAACAATAGCTTTCCAGGTTTTTGCCGCGTTCTTTTGTTCGCTGTCATATTTTAACTGATAGATCGTAAAAACGATGCACACAGCAATAATAAAAATTGTCCATCTAAAGGATTCCGACACGTCGTTTTTAATAATCCGAATTCGATTATTCGCCGAAGCCGCTCCTGACAGCTTACAACAATTCCACGAAGTTTTGGCAACGTTGGGCGTTTGCAGCCGAGAATTAAAGGTTGAAAACTGCAAGTCGTTAAACTTGTCGGTTTCTATGGAATTATTTAACGAATAACTTTGCGGATTGACGGTTGCGTTGGTTGAATTATCAGTTATTTGAGGGGAATTTGAGTACATATAGGTATTTTGTACATCCCATAAACTGGCAATTAGCCGGAATAAGGATTCTGAATCGCGGCGAATTAAGGGACCGAACCATCGCTGCATATATCCATCTACAGCAGGGTCGGAGGAAACAAAGGAGTTCAGTCTTCTATAGGAAGAGGGGTAATATACCTCCCACCGGGATTGAAAAACGGGAATATCCAAAACAGGCTGCTGCGGCATAAAGGTATTTACCGTCCCCAGCGACGATTGCGTACAAGTCCATTGAACCATCAAAGTAAACGTTCGTTTATTCGGCGGCAGTAAAATGGCAATTTGTCCATCTGATTCCATTTTGATATTTTCGCCCCCGATAAGCGTTTTATCTATCCAAACGCCCGTTAAAAAGGCGTTGGTATTTGAATTGGTAATATTATTTAAATGGATAAAACGATTGGAGTCGGGGTTTGTGCCCGACAAATCCGAGGCAGGAAAACGATTTTCTATCGTCCATTGCGTGGTTGTCAGTATACTACCGCAACCAAAATGATACTCTTCAACCTGTTGATCCCAGGCCCAAATAAGCCGGGACGGTTTAGTATCCGCAATCCGGGTAACTTCCAGCAGCCGGGGTAAATCTTCGTTATCGACCGTATGACTGGTATGAAAAGCGGATTCGGAAGTCGATTTATCCGCCTGATTTCCGTTGGACAAGACGGATTTCTCCGCGATACCTGAAGCGGAATCCGCAGATTCGGAATTGTCGTTTGACGTTGGAAAATCGTCTGCCGGAAAATTATTGTCCTTCGACGGCATCTCCAGAGAATACTTAAACTCTCCGATAAGCTGATTGTTGCTTTCGGCTTTATGCGATAAGATCGCCTGAAGATTTTGCGGGTGCAATTCAATCATTCGGACGTTATCGCAATAAACCCCAACCAAGGCGGTTATCTGACGGCAATCTTCCGGCTTAATTAAAAACGTTTTGTACGTTTTATCCCAGGCAATCGTTCGGTTGAGTTTAACTGTAAAGGGAGCCGCAATATTTTGAGGGAGAGCAATAGAAAAATGGTTCGGTGAACTTTCTTCTACTTCTACCGCAGTTTGATTGGTAGAAGAAATCAAAGTACCGTGCCACGGCATATCGGTCTTGCCGGTTGCTTGTCCCGAATTTCCCTGGGAATTATATTCAAACTTAAATCGGGATAGCCGGGAGCAGTCCCCCGTAAAATTCAGGTTGATCTGTTCTTCAACGGTATTTTCCCGGAAAGAAATATTGATATTGGCCAACAGCGAAAAACCGTCGTCGGCGGGTTCGAGTTTGGCTTGATAATCGCCCCATTTTTGCAAATCGATACGAAATTCTGCCCCGACAACGGCGCGGGTATCCAATACGCCCTCGTCTGAAAGCAGCGGCGTACGTTCAATTCCGTTGGGCAAACGCTGTTGTTGATCATCAAAGAGATTTATCATGCCGGTTTGTGAATACAGCAGTCGATTGGCAACAAAAAATCGCTGATTGGACGGTACGCGAACGAATAACGTTTGACTATGCGGCTGAAATCCTTCAAACTGAATCGGCTGCAATTCAGACAGCGCAATAGGAGTATCCCACGAGGTAATATAATGCGAACGTATTTCAATAGACAAAGGTCTATCAGAGCGAATACTTTCACGTAAATATATAACCAGTTTTCGGGTATTGGACGCCTCGGACGGCGATTGAATTTCCCAGTCTTCAAAAATATCGGCATTTTCCAGAAATTCAACGTGATCAATGGTAAGCTGATCTGGAATTGGGGCGGATAACATGTGCCTTCCTCCCTGTTCAGACCATAAATAAAACCGGTCTACCAGCGAAACCTGCGACCCATCCCACTGAACAGATGTTTCATCTTGCGAAAACAGTTGTTCCTGAAAAGGTCTGAAGGTAATCGCCACGTCGTTTTGCTGCTGCGATAATTCTACGACGGTATTGTATCGGCGCCGCGAATCCATTTCAGCACTGATTATACTTCCCTCGCCCGGATTGATCATCAAAGGCATTTGCTGCGTAAAAAATATCGCCTGCCCTTCCTGCCATTGACCAACCAGTAATTGAACGCGGGGAAGGGTAAATTCGACCTTTACATCGGATTCAGGAAACAATCCTTCGGTTCCCAACAAATTTTCCAGATTGCTGCTGGAGGATATTTCCAAAACCGGCTGCGTACTTTTAGGCTGGAGTTTCCCCAATACAATTGTATACCCGTTGTCCGTCATCCGAATTTCCGCCGCCTGACCGTCCAAAGACGCTTCCCAAATCGAATGAGAATCATGCGTCGTTTGAAACGGAATTTCTCGCGGTAACGAGGTCGTTTGACCGGGGAAGAAGGTAATCTTACACCGTGTTCTGACCTGATACGGCGAAAAATAATACGTAGTCTGCTGCCGATACGGGCAATCAACGCGATTGTCTTTTTCTTTATTGGATCGCACGGATAACAACGCCTGATCTATACCAGACCAGCGAATTTGCCATCGATTATAAATCGTCCTGACTGCTTTAACCGTATTGACCGCCGTACTATCCGAGGAATTATTGACCACCGTATTGGGGGCGTTTTCCTTGGAAGAATCAGACGCAACTGCGCCCGAATTATCCGAGGCAGAATTGTTCGGAACCGTATTATCCGGAACCGTATTAACGGGAGTCGTATTACCCGGAACCGTATTATCCGGAGTCGTATTAACGGGAGCGGAATTATCTTGTACTGTATTGTCCGACAGTTCTTTTTCCTCTTGTTCTGAAAACGGTAACAAAACAAGTGCGGGACTATTATTGGGGATTTTTTCTACTGCGGCGCAACGAAGCACTGAATCATCTTCCGGTGAATATAACGCCATTTTCAGGTTTTCAGGAATATCAATTTGCCAAACCGTTTCGACACTCGGCGGCGATTGAATTAAAAATTTGAAATCGTCTTTATTTACTATACGGGCAGTCCAGCGGCAATAAAGGGTTCCGTCGGAGGGAACGATAATCGCTGTTTGTCCCAAGGGCGTACAACCCGATAAAACAGGTTCCACCGAAAGATTTTCGGACTTTTTATCTTCCTTAGAATCGTTCTTTTGTTCCGAATCATTCTTCTGTTTTGAATTGGCATCTGGCAGAAAAACGAAGTTACTGACTCCCATTTTTAACGTCGGAAGAATTAAGCAGTATCCTGTCGCGCTGGAATCCTGATTGTCCTTGTCTTCAACAAACGGATTGACTTTCACTTTCCAGGCCGCAACGCCGTCGAGTATTCCAGATTCCGATAATTTACCCTCAAACAAGGCCTGACTGACAAAGGCGTCAATCGAATTATTGGGCGTAAGGGAATCTGCCATGCTGTTTTTCAACTTCCATCTGGATAGCGCGTTTTCATATTTTTGGGCATTGAGAAACATGTACTTTTTTCCACCTAACGGCCAACGGCGAATTTGACTGTCAGGAGCATAAATTTTGCGAATACCCAATTCGGCGTCAGCAATCGGGGGAAGAGGCTCAGCCAAAGCAGAATCTGTCCTGATATTTTGGGCAGAAGAAATATCGGGGTTTTGCGCGTTCAGGTTCGACAAAAAGCATAGCAGTCCCCCGGCGATACTTAAAATCGCATAAAAAATCGGTTTCGACAGGAAAGAGCATTTATTTATCATGTATAAAACGCCATATCAACGCGTCTTTATATTAACGCTATATTATTTATTGACCGCCTTCAGTCAGGTGCTTCGCCGTTGCGGTAGCCAGCGAATCCGGCTGGGAAACCGTAGATTCGTTAATCGGCTCGTTGGTTTTCGGACGTTTGCGGAACAGGAACGACAACGCCAAAAGCATCACGCCTAATCCCGCCGCCTGTAAAAAGACCAACGCTAATTCCGGTTCCCATAGAGATACCGTCAGCAACGCAACAGCGATTAAAATCAATAGCCAAGACTGCCGGAGCTGCTTAAAATGCAATAAAATTAAACCGGGGAACAAAATAATCAGCGACGACGTAAATACCAAAGCCGTTCTGCTCATCAAGGTTATTTCAACTTCGTTTACCGATCCGAATCCGCTAAACAGGTATATATTTACACCTTGCGGAGGCGGAGGAAGATGTATCCCCCCCGACCAGGTTTCCAATTCCTGCCATGAATAAACCGAATTACGGCGGAAAAACGGTCCCTGTCGCTGCCAGGAATATTCCGAATTGAGTTGCTGCGGCGGAACTAAAAGGTGAATGTTCCGCGGCACTCCAATACTCCAATACATCCAACGAACCCATTTGGATTCCTTTATATACGGAAGCTGGATTTTTTCTTTGCCGAATCCGGCGTCCGAACGCAGGAAATAATAGCTGACCTCCAAAACATGAATTTTCTGGTCTTCCGGCAGAGGAATAATCGCCTGCTGCCCCGGATCAAGTCGGAATCGATCTACCACTTTGCCGTCTAACAATACCTCCAAAGACCCCATATCAGTTTGAGAGGGTAAACAAACCGTTACTTGCGGTCGGCTGGCTGTAAATCGGAAACAGGCAACGTCTTGACGCCGGGTAGCAGTCAGCCACGTTTGAATCCAGGAACGATCGATCGTAAGCGTATCCCAAACCATGCCTTGACGGCGGCGGATTTCAAACTGGAGCGTATCCCCGCTGTCTCCGTTATATGTTTTTTGTTCCAGCAAGACAAACTCAAGATTATCGTTATTTGAACTCGCAGACCCCGCAGGAAGTTTTGCGGTCGGATTGTTTGGCGCGGGACTGGCTTTAATTCCTTTTTTCTCTGAAACAGATAACGACGAAACGGCATTAGATACTTCTTTCCAGGGCGGATTGACAGAATGCAGTTCCCACATTCTATCAATTCCCAGAATCGTTTTTATCGCCGTTGAACTGGCTGCTCCGGCGGAAACGGAATCGGTGGTTGCGGCGGGCTTCGGGGCGGATTTTTGCTCGGTTTGACTGGACTGAACAACG
>CAYZMZ010000138.1:0-8052 GCA_964479655.1 uncultured Planctomycetaceae bacterium | reverse complement strand
TTGCCGCCAAATAAATGCGGGGGGAGAAAGAAAAATTATTGATTCATGGGAATATACTGTTTTCATTTGACTTTTTCCGGTTTGCATAACAAAAATCAGTCGTTTCATTTCGCCCAGATTGGCAAAATTAGGATTTAGCTTAACTTATTGGGCGAAATCAAAACGACGTCAAGAGGAAAAAATCACGTAATCATAGTATAAAATATTCGACAAATACAAAATTTTTCCGTCCCCCGTCTTGATTTTTGTTTAAGAATCGAGTACAACAACATAAATGGTCAGTTCAAAAGAGCAAATTTGATGACCTTATCCTGCAAGTTGTCAATATACTGGTTCCACTTGAAATTTTCCGGCTTGTATTATCCATAAAATAGCCGTTTCATTTCGCCTTACTCCGTAAAACGGGGCGTTTTTATTCCTTCGGTAACGAAACCGAAGCGGCGGCGTGAGAAAAAATCAAGTAGTTATAGTATGATACAATCAAAAACCTAATTTCAAAAAGGAGTTTTATTCAATGGTCCGACCAATTACAATGTTTACCGGTCAGTGGGCAGATATTCCCTGCGAACAGTTAGCCGAAAAATTTCAAGAGTTTGGTTTCGACGGCATGGAATTATGCTGCTGGGGAGATCATTTCGACGTTCAAGCCGCTCTTTCCGATCCCGGTTACTGCGACGCCAAGCACGCGCAACTGGAAAAATACGGGCAGAAATGCTATGCAATCAGCAACCATCTGCGCGGTCAGTGCGTTTTAGACCGAATCGACGAACGCCATAAAGGATTTCTTCCCGCCAACGTTTGGGGAGATGGCGACCCTGCCGGAGTAAACGAACGCGCAGCCGAAGAAATGAAAAAGACCGCCCGCGCCGCTCAAAAATTCGGAGTTAAAGTCGTCAACGGTTTTACCGGGTCAAGTATTTGGCAATGGATTTATTCTTTCCCGCCGGTAACTCCCGCCCAAATTCAGGAAGGTTACGACCTGCTCGCCGAACGCTGGAATCCAATTTTAGACGTTTTCGGAGAATGCGGCGTCAAATTCGCTCTGGAAGTTCACCCAACGGAAATCGCCTTCGATATTTACTCCGCCAAACGTGCTTTGGAAGCCTTGAATTATCGTCCGGAGTTCGGATTCAACTTTGATCCGAGCCATTTAATTTGGCAAGGAATTGATCCTGTCGAGTTTATCCGCGAATTTCCTGACCGAATTTATCATTGTCACATTAAAGACGCAACGGTTAATCTCAACGGCAAGACGGGTATTTTGGGATCGCACCTGGAATTTGGCGATCCGCGCCGCGGCTGGGAGTTCCGCTCCGTTGGACGCGGAACGGTTAATTTCGAGGAAATTATCCGCGCTTTGAATGCCATCGGATACGATGGACCGCTGTCTGTAGAATGGGAAGACGCCGGCATGGATCGAGATCAAGGAGCGCAGGAATCGTTGAATTTTATCCGCGACAATCTCCAGTTCAATCCGTCCAACGTCGTCTTCGACGCCGCTTTCAGCAAGCAGGACTAACTTAATATTTATAAGCGGATTCCGTTTGATTACAGGCGGAATCCGTTTAACTAAAGGGGAATCCGTTTAACTGAGGGAGATTCCGTTTAACTGAGGGAGATTCCGTTTAACTGAGGGAGATTCCGTTTAAATCAGATTTCCCGCGATTCTTGGCGTTTACCTGCTTTTTCCCGCCCTTTTTTTCTCCCCGCCTCGTAAAAAATTCTAAATCGGGTATAATTTTCTCTAATTATCGGGAATAGAGCTGTATAATATTAATATACGGTACAATTCCCCAATCAATATATTCCCAAATCAAATATATTTCAAAACCAGTATACTGGTTCCACTTGATTTTTCCCGATTTGTATCACAAACCGCAGTCGTTTCATTTCGTTCCAATCAACAAAATAAAGAATTATTTGATTCCGAAGGGCGAAATCAAAACGACGTCAAGAGGAAAAATCACGTAGTCATAGTATAATATTCCCCATAATATATTTCGGAGAAAATAAGGAGAAATCAGATGGATAATCAAACGGAGAACAACCAGGAATCAAAAAAGGCGTGGGGCGGCGTTTTCAGCGGAAAAACCGATTCCCGGATGGAAAAATTCAGCGAAAGCATTAGTTTTGATAAACGCTTGTACAAGCAGGATATTGCGGGGTCGATCGCGCACGCTAGAATGCTTGCCCAAGTCGGTATCTTAACGCAAGACGAATTCAATTCAATAGAATCAGGCTTAACCGAAATTAAATCTCAACTCGACGCGGGGGTCTTTCCGTTTACCATCGAGCAGGAAGATATACATATGCACATAGAAAAGGCGTTGACCGATAAAATCGGAGACGCCGGCCGGAAACTGCATACCGGCAGAAGTCGAAACGATCAGGTATCCACCGATTTTCGCCTTTGGGTTCGGGATTCCATAGATCAAATAGATTCCCGTCTGATTGCTATTGAAAAGGCGTTTGTCGGTCGGTGCGATACGGATAAAGATACGATTCTGCCCGGCTATACGCATACGCAGCGGGCGCAGCCGGTTTTGGCGAATCATTATTGGCTTTGCTACACCGAAAAATTCGAGCGAGATCGTCAACGGCTGGCTGACTGCCGCAAACGGGTCAATACGCTCAGTTTGGGAGCGGCGGCTCTGGCTGGGACTTCTATTGCTATTGATCGGGATTTAGTCGCCCAGTATCTCGGATTTCAGGCGGTCGCGGCTAACAGTCTGGATGTTTCCAGCGATCGGGATTTTGCGATTGAGTTTGTTTTCTGCCTAACGTTAATTGCTGAACATTTAAGCACTTTAGCGGAAGAATGGATTTGGTGGTTTTCGTCTGAATTTCAGTTTGTTAAATTACCGCAGCCGTTTTGTACAGGTTCTTCTATCATGCCCCAGAAAATCAATCCGGATGCCTTGGAGTTGATTCGCGGAAAAACCGGACGAACGATTGGCGATTTACAAACCCTTTTGGTCTTGGTAAAAGGGTTGACTTTGGCCTATAATCGGGATTTGCAGGAAGACAAGCCTGCGGTATTCGACGCCTTTGATTCCGTCGATTCCTGTCTGGAAATTGCCGCCGCGATTGTTGAAGGTATGACGCTCAATAAAAAGCGAATTGAGGAAAAACTGGATCGCGGGCATTTAGACGCCACGACGTTTATGGAGTACTTGATTCGCAAAAATATTCCGCAGAGAACGGCGCATCATATTGTAGGGCATTTAGTTCGTCAATGTCTGGAAGCAGACTGCCGATTATCCGACTTGCCCCTGTCTGCATTTCAGCAACAGGAAAACAGCTTAACGGACGATTTATACTCCGTTTTAGGGGTTTCCAACGCGATCAAGACGTTTAAATCTTACGGCTCAACCGCGCCCTGCGAAGTCGAAAAACAGGTTGAAATCTGGAAAAAACGGCTGGCAGACAAGTAGTTTTATCTATTTAGACAGGCGATTTATCTATTTAGACCGGTAAATCCGCCTGTTTATACTGGTTCCACTTGAATTTATCCGGTTTATATTTTCATAAACCAGTCGTTTCATTTCGCACTGACCGGCAAAACAACCGACGATTTCTGGAAAAATACCTGAAAATCTGACAAAAAGCAAATGATTCCTGGCAAATACCAACGGTTCAAGACAATTGTACCTGTATCATTTGATTTTTATTGCAAATCAAGGCGATAATATCAACGTTTTCTGGTAATTTCAGCTTCTAACGGGGAATAATCGAAATTATTCTACGCGCTTACCGTATTTTAACCAATCTTCATTGATTAAAAAAACTCCTCTTGAATTATTTTCAATAATTTGCTATCGTCCAAGCAGTATATTGTATACATACCAATTCCGGGGTAACGTTCTATCTGGCTGGACGAACAAAAAAGCTGTATTTTGTACAACATTCACCAGATTTTACCCAAGGAATTATCCGATATAAACTACCATGATAAGCGTCCGATTTCTGCTGCCGACCGTCTTGATTTCCGTATTTTTTACGGTGGTATCGGGCTGTCATTTCGGTGGAAAAACGTCTATGCAATTATTGGAAAGTTCTCAAAAATTTTTCCATCAAGCGGATTCCGCCATGCGGGACGGACAGCGGGATAAAGCCGAGGTACTGGTCCGTCAGTCGTTGCAGAAAAATCCGGTATCAGACGATTCCCGGATACTTTACGCAAAAATTCTATGGGAAAAGAACCAAAAGCAATCCGCGATTTCCACCTTGGCCGTTGTTGCAGAAAAAGAAGACGCCTCGTGCGATGTACTGTTGGAAATAAGTCAGATGTATCTAGCGGTTTCGGACTTGGATCATGCCCGAAATTCTATCGGAAAATGCGTTATGAAATATCCCAACAACCCGGATATATGGCGAATCCGCGCGCAGTATTTTGAATTAAGAGGTAATACAGAACAAGCCTGGGTAGACCTGCATCATTCGCTCAGCTTGAACAAAATGCAGCACAATGTTCGTTTGGATTTGGCGAAATCGTACCTAAACAACAATCAACCCCAACGTGCTTTGGAATCCGCTCAATACGTTCTATCCAACGCGCAGACGGGCGAAGAACCCGTTGACGCCTATATTTTGGAAGGAAAATCCTTGTACGCTTTACAGCGATATGGGCAGGCGGAGAACAGTTTTCAGATTGCCGTCAGCCGAGTAAACAATAATCCAGACTTGTACTATTATTTAGCCTGTACACAGCAACAGTTAGGAAAGTTTGATCAGGCGTTAGCCTCCGCCGACAAAGGGCTTGCCATCGCGCCCGATCATTCCGGTTGCCGCGATATTGAGGGAGTAATTCAAACCGCTTACCGCGAAAATACAATTCGATAAAACAGAAATCATCGTTTTAAAATCCAACCCCGTGGAGAGCGTTTAAACGGATTTCTCCGGACTTTTTTTGGTTTGAATAATAAATCTCAATCGATTCATTTCGCCCCCTAATCAATAAAACTAAAGGATTGTTTGATTCAGGACGCCGAAATCAAAACGACGTCAGAAGAAAATCGCGTAGCTATAGTAAACTATTCTTCTTTCGCTTGTTTTTCCGATACGGGCTTGGAACGATTCTGGCGCAGTTGCTGCCATTGATCCAGCAAATCCCGACGAAGTACATTTAGTTTATCGATAAACGGATTATCCGGCTTGGTACTAACCGGCTGTCGGCGTTGCGAAGCCTGTCCGTTGCGCTTCCCCATCTGTTTTTTGATTGAAGAAGGCTTTAGTTTCTTAATTACATCGGATAGATCGTCTATATTCTGCTTGAATTGCCGCAGCAGTTCGGTTTCCTCGGCAACAGCACCGCTTTTAATCTGCTTGGTCAGCTCCACGGAGTGATTTTTCAGCGTCGTGATAATCGGTTGCTGATTGCCCTTGCAAACCATAACATAGAGCTGGTCGTAACCGGCAACTTCAAACCGAATGAGCATTTCACGATAAAATTCTGCGTTGATAACCGATTTTTCTTTTATCTGACACGGAATAATAATCGAATCCGATTCAACAGAACGCTCCATGTTTTTCAAGTCCAGCCGAAACGTTTTGGCAGCAGGATCGGGAATCGCCGCCGCATTTCGTCCATTCTGTTTAATCTGACTGGTTATACTATCAGCAATTTTATTGATTGTATCCTCCTCAAAAACAGCCTCCGCGTTACGTGATTTAGGCTTGGTATTATCCGTTCGATCCGGCTTGCTTTTCGGATTGGATTCAATTATCGGAACGCTCTCCTTGTCGTCGGTATCGTTCGGAACAGAGGCGTTTTTTTCTAATTCAGCATCTTCTTGTTCATCCACACCTTCTTGTTCATCAGTATCTTCTTGACCATCCGTATTCACCAGTTCATCAGTATCATTTTCTTCTCCACCGATTTCTTCTTCAATCGGATTCTTTGCGCCTTGCACGCCCCCCTCCGCTTTGTTTTTAGCCGCAATTTTCTCTTTTTCCTTCAGATTAACCTGAACGCCATCTACGTACGAAACGGAAATTTCAGCCAGAGGCGTTTCTTTTTTAAGCTGGCGCGAAACTTCAACCTCAAATAACTCCGTATACACGCTTTTTTCCGGTAATCCAAATCGATAGAAATAGTACGCACTGGATTTATCTTTGAATGTTTTTGAACCGATAATCCGAGCGGTAGATCGAGTCAGAACGACTCCCGGCGGCAATTTGAGCGTAAATCGATTGTCAAAAGCGGCGGTTTGAGCCGGATCGTTTTTCTCCAAGGCGGTTAGAAGAATCATCGCCAACTCCTCCGCCTGACCAATATGGTGATATTCCCCGCCATTTCCCGACGATAACGCCTGTAAAAGCGGATTGTCGAATGTAAGTCCGATAGAAATAACGCGAATATTAGCCGCATTGAGTTTAACGCCGACATTGGTCATAAAATCTGCCGTTTCGCTCGATTCGCCATCGGAAACAACAATTAAACAGTTGTCGTACCCTGTCCCCATGTTAGCCAGAACGGTTTTAGCCCCCTGCTCTACTCCAGAATAAAGACACGTTCCGCCTGAAGCGATAATTCCGCCGACGCCTTCTCGCAATCCCGCAGAATTAACGCCTCCAATCTGAGCGAAGGGTAACAAAACCGTTCCTTTTTCGTTAAAAACGGTAAGAGAAACCACGTCGCCGGGAAAAAGATTGTTTAGAATCGTAATAATCGCTCGCTTGGCAGATTCCAAAGGTTCACCCGTCATTGAGCCGGAAACATCCAATACAAATCCTACGTTCATCGGCTGACGCTGGACGGGTTCTACGGGAACAGGAAGTTTACTATAGGTTTGGGAAAAAGCCGCCTCTAAAAAAACCTTCTGCTTGCCCGTACCGCCCAATTGCTGGGTCGGAGAGCTGAGTTTAATTTGGCACATCTGACCACCGGCTGGAGTTCCCAACAAAAATAAAAGCGTCAACGACAGCAGCCAACAGCGATAAATAAGCATTTTATAGGGGGCTATTGATTTTTTAAGGGTGAAATGGTAAAATCACAATTTGTACGTTGATTATCAGAAATATTGTTTATTTGGACTGGCAACAAAAAGCTATCAAGTCGATTGTTTATACTGGTTCCACTTGAAATTTTCCGGCTTGTATTACCATAAAGCAGCCGTTTCAATCCCCAAAAAACAAAGCGAAATCAGCCAATTGCAATTCCAAATATTCTATCTTCTATTTGAAACATAGAGTATTGTACCATTTTTTTGACAAAAAACAAGCCAATCACCCCAAAATTTAAATAATCATGAAATCGATATTCATAACCGTGGTTTTACTGATAATATCCAACCTCTTTATGACGCTGGCGTGGTACGGTCATTTGCGTAATTTGAAGGATTCACCGATTTTAGTCGCGATATTAATATCGTGGGGAATCGCCTTTTTTGAATACATGGTTCAGGTACCCGCCAATCGAATTGGATACGGTACGATGAGTTTACCCCAGTTAAAAATTCTTCAGGAAGCGATTTCCCTTTCGGTTTTTATTCCCTTTGCGTTGTTTTACATGAAAACGCCCTTGGGCTGGAATTACGTCGGCGCGTGCGCCTGTATTATCGGTGCGGTATTTTTTATATTCCGAACTTAATCTGTTGAACATATATTCACTTATCATATTATGAAAATGCAGATTTCCTGTCTGAAATGCGGTAAGACAACCACGCTGGAAAATCCGGTTCCTGGTCAGCGGGTATATTGTCTGCATTGCGGACGAGTTCTGATCACTCAATTTGATAAATCAGCCGTCGATTCACCTGTATGTACAGCGTGCTGGAATCCAATAGACGAAGTCGATTCCGTGATTTCCTGCCCTCAATGCGCCAGCTTGTACCATGCCGAATGCTGGCAAGCTGTTGCTCGGCAACAGCATGTATGTACTGCGTGTCATTTTGTAATTTCAGATTCAGTTCAATCAGACAATCCTGAAGTTCTATCAGACAATACCGAAAACCCTGCGTACAATCAACGAGAAATTAATCAATCGGCTATCAATCAGCCGCAATCGCAACAGTCGCAAGTCAATCCGCCAATTTGGGAATCGTCTGCCGT
>CAYZMZ010000137.1:5377-8096 GCA_964479655.1 uncultured Planctomycetaceae bacterium | reverse complement strand
CAGCCGACGGTTTACGGAGACGGCGAGCAGACCCGCGATTTCTGCTTTATAGAAAACGTCTGTCAGGCAAACTGGCTGGCCGCTCATATAGCCCCGGAAAAATGCGATGGAAAACCGATCAATATCGCCTGCGCGGAAGCGGTTTCACTGAACAATATTTTAGCGGTTCTCAAACGACTGCTCAATTCAGATATCGAACCAATATATCTGCCTGAACGTATCGGAGATGTAAAGCATTCGTTAGCCGATATTACGCGCGCGGGGCAGGTTTTAGGCTATCATCCAACGGTAAATTTTGCCGAAGGACTGGAAAAGGCGATCGGATTTTATAGCCAAAGTTACCGATAGGCAAAAGTCCCCTTCAATCAATATACTGATTTGATTAATAGATAGATTCGATCAATATTTAGATTCAATCAATATACGGATACCCTTTGCGTTTTCCCCGGTTTGTATTTTCATAAACCATTCGATTCATACTATGACTACGTAGAAATAGTATAACCTTTTTAATAATTACAGTCATGAGTAAAGTTAAAACGTTGGACGAATTTGTTTCGCAGTTTTGTGTTAAACCGGGCAAAAACCTTTCCCTGAAAAAAGATTGCGATCCGTCTTTTCATGGAGATTATTTCGACAAGGATTCAGCCGCCGATGCGTTACAGCAGGGGGTTGAAATGCTTTCCCAATGGCAGGAAAAATTGTACGCGCAAGGACGGCATAGCGTTCTGATTATTTTACAGGCGATGGACGCGGCGGGTAAAGATTCCACCATTAAGCATGTTATGTCAGGCTTAAATCCGCAGGGTTGTCAGGTAACCAGCTTCAAATCGCCTTCGGCGGAAGAACTCTCTCATGGATTTCTTTGGCGATGCGCCAAGGCGGTTCCTCCGAAGGGATTTTTCGGTATTTTTAACCGATCTTACTATGAAGAAGTGCTGGTTACCAAGGTTCATCCGTCTATTTTAGACGCCCAAAAATTGCCGACAGATAAATTTGACAAGAACTTTTGGCAGCGTCGCTACTCCCAAATCAATTCTTTCGAGGATTACTTGGTATCGACGGGGACATCGGTATTAAAATTCTTCCTGAACGTTTCTCTGGACGAGCAAAAACGTCGTTTTTTAGATCGGTTGAATCATCCGGAGAAAAATTGGAAGTTTTCCTGTTCGGATTTGCAAGAACGCGCCTACTGGGATCAGTACCAATCCGCTTTTGAAGATATGCTCAATGCAACCAGCACAGACGCGGCCCCGTGGTATGTTATTCCGGCAGACCATAAATGGTTTGCCCGTCTTGCGGTCGCAGGTACGATTATTCTTAAACTCGAACAGCTCAATCCGACGTTCCCCGTTGTATCCGAGGAAGAAAAGCAGGAATTAGACCGAGCAAAAGAGCAATTGACCAACGAAAAAGACTAACCCGCCTATTTTGTTCAATTGATAGAATTGGACTTTTCTAACCCAAATTTTCACAAACATCGTATTGAATGAGGATTTTATTGACTTTAAAATCAATTAGTATGATATACTAAAGGAGATTGATTGTGCAAACATATGAGACTAGGGGTAATAATTGTTTGTACACGATATTCTCAATTTTGAGAAAATGGGTATAATAGACAACTGTTTGGTAAGTTGATAAGGAAACGGTGTATCATATTAATTAAACGGTATGTCGTATTGAATATATTGGTTCCACTTGATTTTCCCGGTTTGAATAACAAACCTCAGTCGTTTCATTTCGTCCTGATCCGTAAAACTGCAAGTATTTATTCCAACGGGGAACGACATCAAAACGATTTCAAGAGAAAAATTCACGTAGCCATAGTATAAAGTGTAGTTTTAACAACAGACAAAAGGAAACGAGGGAGATTTTATAAAATTCCCTCGAATGCCCTATATGGAATTCCCTCTCGAAAAAATAACGTCGTCTTCGGGTTTGGATGTATATGCCTTGCATTGCCGGGTGCTGGACACTCCGGTAATCGGTCGTATTCATGTTATCCCCGAGCTGGCAACCGTCATAGATGCCGGCGGATTCAGTTCCATAGCTCATGCAGACATAGTGCAAGGGTTCGATAATATTCGTTCGCAATACGGCGTTAATATCAAACCTGCCGATATTAGACATGTTTTTTTGACGCATGGACATCAAGACCATGTGGGAGGGTTGTCTTTGTTTACCCATCCTAAAATGGTGAGCTATTTGCATCCGTTAGACTTACCCATGGTTTCCCACGTGTCAGATTTTTCGCGCCAGGCTAAGGCAAATCTTGAGAAGTTTTTTGAAACGAGCCAAATCGCTCCTTCCATGCGGGCAGACCTGCGTAATTCGTTCTGTCAGATGTGGGTTCCAACCCAGGAACAAGCAATCGGACGGCTAATTCAGGATAACGAACAAATTGGTCCGTTTAAGACGTATCATGTTCCCGGTCATACCAGAGGACAGGTGAATTATCAGCTGGACAACCTTCTTTTTTCTGGGGATAATATCATGTCCCAAACGATAACTCCGCCGCTATGGCCTCATAGTTTTTCCCGCTATTTGGGTACAGGCAATTATCAAAAAGGGGTCTCTCGCATGAAAAAGGTAATTACCAACGAAAATATCAGTGTTATTCTGCCCTCACACGAAGAAACAATTTACAATCCTTTGAAACGATTGGCACTTATTGAGAACGCAGAAAAAAGACGCTATAAAAGAATCCTGGATTATC
>CAYZMZ010000137.1:0-5367 GCA_964479655.1 uncultured Planctomycetaceae bacterium | reverse complement strand
CTGCGCTCCGTTAAATATTCAAAAAAAAGCGTGGGAAGTTACCAGTAAATTTTACGTTGTTCCTACAATTCATTTGGCTTTGATTAACCTTTTTGATGCCACCTCCCGATTGGAGTATCTGCTGGAGCGGAGTTTGCAGACTCAATTGGCGTCTGCCTGATTTATGGATTTTTCCAGCTGAGCGAAAAAAGTGTTGACAAATGTTTCTGCGGAAATTTTGTTCAAGTGCATTACATCTATCGTAAAAGTTATCGTTGTTTCGTCGCCGCACGTACTAATTCCCATTGAAACAGGAGTACCCGGACGGCACAAGGGGGAACCAATCAGTCGGACAAGTTCCAATCCCGGAACAGAAATTGTTTCGCTGTTGAGAAATCGCTTTTGCGGCATAATATGATTGACGCGCCCAACGTTAGAAATTACTGCTGTGCAAAGGCATTTTCTTGATACAATCATTCTGAAAAATCCGGGAACACGTAAAAATAGTTTTAATGCTTTCAAAAACAAGGTAACATTGGAATTATGACGAGTTTTATCATCTATATATTTGAGAAAATCTGAAGAATAATTGCATTGCTGCGGAGTGCAGTCGAAAAACGTATAGCCGACTAAGTCGGTGCAGGGTAGCTGAGCATGATGTTCGTTTCGTAAATTTCGGGGCATAAGAACCCGAAACAGTTCGTTTTTTTGGGGCGAGCGGGAAAAAAGCTCGCTCCATTGACGAATTGTCAGAAAAACATCTCGAATTAAAAACGTGTTCATACTTACATTTTGTTTCTTTGCGGCCTCGCGATATTTTTTCAGTTGTTCTCCGCTAAAAACGTACCAGCGAGCAATCGGAAGCTGGATTTGTTCCGGCTTCGGCTCTTGGGTAATCGGCAAACAAGGGGGCGTTTGCGGCTGGTTCTTTATTTCCCATGGCTTTTTTACCAGCCACGGAACAACATTTCCCAAAAAGGCTTTGACCCGCTGAAAAAATGTTCGCGTATCCGGCTGACGAAATAATTTTTCTCTATCAGTAAATAGATTTACATCTATCTTATAGGGCTGCCAATCGGGTTCGGGGGCGATCAATTGACCGTAACAATCCAGCCAATTGCCAATAAAAGCATTCATTCCTATGCCGTCCCCAATACAATGATGATTTCTAAAATCCAGTGCAATTGAATTAGTGCCTTCTATTACGCGAAAAAAAACGCCCGGTTGATGAATAATATCAAAGGAAACAAACGGAATTTCTCCGGTCGTTTCCTGCGTAAAATCTACGTCTGAAGTTTCAAAAATCAAAGGGAGGGGCGTGGAAACATCGGCGGTCCAAAAATAGCGGGATTTATTCTGATTCAGCCGCATGTAAAAGGCCGGTTCGGAAGCGGCTGCTTGATAAAAAGCCTGTTCAAATTTTTCCCTATCTATCGAACCGCGAAACACGAACCGCGTCGAGGTTGAGCTAGGATAATCCGGCTTGTTATCCATCGCCATATAAGTTTCAAACGGCGTTAAAGGCAATGGAAACAACGATTCAATAAAATCCAAACGGGGCTTTGTCATAAAAATCGAACTTTGCTATTTCTAAATAATACCGTATAGCGGTTTGCCTTTGGCCCCCAATTCGTCAACGCGTTTTGTAATTTCCGGGTCTTCTTCCAGAACTTCCGCATGAAATTGTTTTTCGCGTGCATCGATAACCATGGAGCCGTAACAACCCCAGTGCTTGCCTTTGACAAACGATTCGATCCCGTAAATATCGGAAGCGGGGTCGCTTTTTGTAAATACCGTCCAAAGGAAATTACGTAAATTCGCGCCTGCAACCGAGGCTTTATCTACAACAACAATAAGCGGATACTGATTTATCGGCTCGTCTCGCCGGTAAGATTGGCAAAACGCCTCAATCGTATTATCCCTTCCGGTCGCATCCTTTTTATATGCCGGTCCCTCCAGTATCAGTACGCCGGGTAAAAATACACGCGGATTAATAAAACCAAGTCCGTCATGCAACGCCAATCCGCTGATCATGCCCATCGGGAGCTTACGAATTGGATTTCCCGCCGCCGCCATGATCAGTTTGGAACCGTTATTTAATCCGTCGCCGGCGGAATAATCCAACGTATCGATGGTTGTACGAGTTTGGAAATGCAAATCACGGGTAAGATCAATTCGTTCCAAAACATGACGTAAGAACTCTCGAACGTCGTCAACCGTCAACGTTGGATCGTCTTCCTGAGCGGCGATAAGTAGATATTTAGCCAGCGATAACTGCCCCGTACCTAATATCGCGTTGGAAAGAGTTAGCAACTCCATCGGCTGCCGCTGTCCAGAATAGGGAATATAACTCTCTCGCCCGATTGCCAGTAACAACGGGTGAACTCCTGCATCGTCCACGGCGTGAACCGCTTTGATTCCCGGAATCGTGCGGGAAATAATCGGTCCGACTAATTCATGAATAAATTCACCGAAAATTGTATCTTCCTGCGGAGGACGACCGACAACCGTAAAGGGCCAAATAGCTCGCGGGCGATGATAAACGCATTCTACGCGCATGACAGGGAACGGATGAACACCGGAGTACATGCCTAGATGATCTCCAAAAGGACCTTCCGGGAGCATGATTTTCGGCTCGATATAGCCCTTCAGACAGAAATCCGCGTCGGCATAAATAGCCGGACCTTCTTTTTGCTTGATCATGGGGATTCGTCTGCCTGAATGCAGTCCCGCCAGAGTAAGCTCGGACATACCCTCAGGCAGAGGAGCCATGGCGGCAACAGTCATCGACGGCGCACCTCCGATAAATACGTTCACCGGTAACTTTTCTTTTCGTCGAATGGCTTTTAAGTGATGGATTCCAATACCCCGATGAAGCTGATAATGCATTCCAACCTGTCCGCCGGGTTGATATTCGCCGCCGGAAATCTGGATTCGGTACATTCCTAAATTGGACTGAAGCAAGCCGGGGTTATCTGGGTCTTCAGAATAAACGCATGGTAAAGTTATATACGCCCCGCCGTCTTTACTCCATGAAACCAGCTGCGGTAAATCATTGATAGAAGACGAGCATTTGAGTACTTCGCCGGAAGATACGTATTTCGGACGCGCCGCCAAGGCTGCCCACGGCGTGGAGAAATTAAAATACTGGCGGAAATTACGGAATATATCCAACGGGTCTACACCCAGCTTGATAATTTTTTGAACGACCGGAATGGTATCGCGAAATATGTAGTGGAGCCTATCCAGCGTTCCAAACAGATTGGAAACCATCGGAAATTTACAACCCTTTACAGAGGCAAAATAAAGAGCCGGACCTTTTGCCTGAAATACTCTTCGCTGAATTGCCGCCGCCTCAAGATAGGGATCTATCGTCTGTTCTATCCTAATAAGCTGATTACTTTTTTGTAACGCATCTACGCAGTCTCTAAGGGTTCTGTATGCCATGGTTGTATAAGGACGGATAAGGGTGTGGAAAAAATGATACGGCAAACCATACTATTGAAATTCGTCCAATAAGAATTTGGCATATCAAATCTGGGAATACCTCCGAGCATTCATATTTATTATAACCTCTTTACCAGAAAATGTAAACAGGGAAGAAAAAATTTTTTTGCTATTTACTTTTACCCCGTTTACCTATATAGTATAAACATGAAAACATTAATTTTTATTGCAATAATTCTATCGTTTTCCCTGGAAAGCTCCGCAGAAGAGCTTGAACCCGCCTTGCCTATAACCGACGAAGAGGTTTACCCGGAAGAATCCTCCGCATCAAAAGACGAATTGCCTGTTGTAAAAACGGAATCAAAGCCCCTCGAAGACGGGGAGGAAAACGCTTCGGAGCTGGAAATTCCCGATTCCTCGCAAAAATCCTCGCAAAAATCTGCCGGAAAAGACGTAAAAACAGAAGCAGAAACAGAGGATAACGCTGAAACGGAAGCCGAATCGGACGTTAAAGCAGAAGCGGACGTTAAAACAGAATCGAAAGCTGAATCGACAGTAGAAACGAAAACTAAATCAGAGGATTCGTCCAAAACAGAATCAAACAATCCGCCTAATATAATCGTAATTACCGCCGACGATTTGGGCGTTGGAGACGTGGGAGCCTATTACGGATCCGAGCAGGTAACCCCTCATTTAGATCAAATGGCGAAAAACGGATTGCGATTCACTCAATTTTCCGCAGCGATTGCTGACGATATTCCCGCTCAAAGGGCGATTATTACCGGAACGCGATTTTCTAAAAAAATCGATCAGTTTGGATTGGGGTTATTAGCTAAATCGAAACAGTATAAAACCGGATTTATCGGGCAATGGCTACTCGAAAATGAAAATACGCAAGAAAATCCTTTTATCGACGGCGACGACTGTAAAAAGAGCGGATTCGATCAATTTTGGGGAATAAGACGTTCTGTAGATCAATGGTCCTTTCATCCGATTGCCGGGGAAGTGTTCCCGCCGCTGCCGGTTTACGAAAATAACCATATAATCGGATACAACATTTCTCCCGCTGCGTTTTCCGAGCAAATTACTCGTCGAGCCGTCGATTTTATCGAACAAAACAAAGAGAATCCCTTTTTTCTGTTTATCGCTTTTACCGATATTCATGTTCCACTAATCGACAATATGGACAAAGCAACCTGCTGTTCAATAAAACAGCTAGATAAATCTATTGGTAGTATTATAGACAGGATAGACAAATGTAATATTTCAAACCGGACACTGATTATTTTTCTTTCGGATAACGGCCCCAATAAAGCCTATCAAACGCAATCCGGCGGTTCAGGTCCGTTTCGTGAAGGAAAATACACGTGTTTTGAGGGCGGCGTTCGTATCCCCTGTATTATGTCTTATCCCGGTACGATTCCGCCGGGTCAATATAATCACGTTGTCTCTCAGCTGGATATATACCCTACGATGGAATCCGTATTGAATATAGATCAATCGTTGCTACGTAAAACAGAGGGAAAATCGCTCTGGAACAGGCTAAAAGGTGAAAACCGAGATAAGCCGATTCATAATTCCTTTGCCTATTATTCTGTACAGGGAAAAATAATAGCTGTTCGCGCAGGCGACTGGAAATTATATTGTCCGCAATCGTACAAAAGCGTTTCGCAAAGTGAAAAGACGAATCGGGAATCTCCTCTGCCCTACGAAATTAAAAATATCGATTGGGAATTATATAATCTCAAAAGCGATCCGGGAGAACAAACTCCGTGCAACGACAAACACCCTGAAATAATCAAGATTATCCGCAAAGCCATCGGCAGATAAATAAGTGGGAAAAGAGCTAGGCTTTGTTCAACGCTATTTTACGGGAAGACACGACAGTACGAAGCCGCGCGACCCCGGAAAGACCAACTGAATACTGTGTTATACAGAAGT
>CAYZMZ010000136.1:2728-8133 GCA_964479655.1 uncultured Planctomycetaceae bacterium | reverse complement strand
TCGCTCCGAAATCCTGCTGACCGCTAACACAAACCATGGTATCGTTCATACCGGATAAAAGCTGGTCAATACAGCATAACAACGCAGCTCCAGAGGATACGGTTCCCGACTCAACCGCAACCGCGCCGCCGTACAAGTCAAAGGATTTAGTAATACGCGAGGCTAACGCACTGGGCGTAAAAGAACCGGTTTCGTCTAACAAGGCGGGCATCTTTTTGTGGAGAGCGTCCGCAAAATCAGAAATCAGCTTTTCGATCAAATTCGGTTCGACACCTCGTCCATGAAGAATCGTACGCAAATGCGATTCGATTACCGGAAGCCATAAAATTATATTCATTTGATCCGCAAAATGACCGCCAAAGCCGGTTCCGACCACAACGCCGGTTTTTATGTGAGTTGATTCGTTAAAATCCAATCCCGCATTGCCAAGTGCTTCATTGACTGCGTCCAACATCATAAACTGAATCGGACTGGCGTTTTGAATCTGTTTAGGCGGAATTTTATTCTTTTTCCAATCGTAAACGTATTTATCGATAACCCCGCCGTCCGGTTGTCCGACGTTATATCCCGATTCCAATTCCCGTTTTTCGAGAATCTTGTCGAAATTCCATCGACTTTCAGGAATCGGTTTAATCGCATTTTTACCACTGAAAATTAAACCACGTAATTTTTCGACACTGTAAGCGTCCGGATAGATTCCGCCGCAGCCGATAACCGCAATACGGGTATCCTGCTTAACTTCCGGTTTGGATTTTTCCTGATCCAGCTTTTTAATCCAAAAGTCCGGAATATACTCGTCTAAAACCAAATGAACGTCCAATCCTCCGATACCGAAAGAATTAACGGCTGCCCGGCGCGGTCTGCCGCTTTCAGGAGCTTTCCATTCCATCTCTTTTTGCAGGGCAATCAAAGGAATGGAATCCCACGGAATTTTGGAACTGAGATTTTTCAATCCCGCAACGGGAGGAAACTTTTTGTGCATGATAGTCAAAACAGCCTTTAATACGCCCGCCGCCCCCGCCGCTTCCAAGGCGTGCCCGACATTACCCTTGGCAGAGCCAATCGGTATTTTTCGTCCTTTTAACGGTTCGGCAAAAACCGTTGCAATCGCCTCGGTTTCGGTTGCATCCCCCAAAGCGGTTGATGTTGCATGTCCTTCGATGTAATCCACCTCAGACGGGTCAACACCGTTGGAGTACGCACGGCGCATCGCCTCGATTTGTCCTTCCTTACGCGGTGCCCAAAGGCTCTTACCTTTGCCGTCGGAAGCAATTCCGAATCCGGTAAATACGGCTTTTACGTCGTCTTTGTCTCGAATCGCGTCTTCCAGTCGTTTGAGAATAAAAACAACGTTTCCCTCGCCGACAATCATACCGTTGGCCTGTTCATCAAACGGACAAGAGCGATCGGTGGTCATTGATTGCGAGGACGCGAACAGAACTAACGTATCGGAATGAAAATAACTGGCTCCCCCGGCAATAGCGCAGTCTATTCGACCTTGCTGTAACGCCATAATAGCCTGCGATAAAGCGTGCAGCGACGAAGCGCAGGCAGAATTAAAAATCATATAAGGTCCGTTCAATTTCAGCATTTGGGCGATTAATCGGACGGAATCTGAACCGCGATATAACGGACGTTTACCGGGTTTGAATTCTTCCAAACAATCACAAAGTTGAGATTGTAATTCATTCAAAACAGGTTTTTGTTCGGAGCTGTCAACACAATTATCAAAGGCTTTTGTTTTGGACAGGTCATCTAAAACCTCGGGTAAACAGGCACGAATTCCTAACTCTTCGCCTTTGTCGCCCGGACGGGTAGTTCCAAAGAAAACGCCGGTATTGGCAATCGGGAAATGAGCGGGATCGTAACCGGCACAACGACAGGCGTCGGCAGTCGAAGCGGCTAAGGTCAAATGAACCTTGTCGTATTCATTTTCCGCATTTTCCGGCAACGGGCATAGCGACCGATCTACGGGAGGATAATCAATCAATCCGGCTAAATCGGTGTAGGTTTTATTCCGTACTCCTTTTTGGGGATCGTAGAATAAATCGCGATTCAATCGGTTTTCTGGAACTTTTCCCAACGCGCTTCTACCTTCGATGATCATTTTCCAATACTCATCTACGCTGGAGGCTCCGGGTAAACGACAGGCAATTCCGACTATGGCTATGGGTTTCATAATTACTGAATTTGGTGTGTTATACTATAATAATTTCTTTTTTCAGGACAAAATTTCAACTACACAACAACGATGTTGAAGTTACCCTGAAACGAAAATCTGCTTTATACTAAAACGCTTTGCAACAGGGCAATCGCCTTCTGCTTTTGTTCAATCGGGGCGTTTTCCCAACTCGTGTTCCAGAACAAATCCGATTCTGAACATTTGTTTAGTTTCTGAAACATCGAGGAATTCATCGACAGCAACGGCGTTGCGTCTGCGGGCAAGCCCTGAAACACCTGATTGGTTCCATCGATCTGGGCAATTGTCCAATCTCCGCCTCCGATACCGGAAACACGAAGTCCAAACTTTAACCCGTTAATTTGCTCTGTTCCGATTGATTTAATGCCGGAATTGACCAGCTTGCCGGATTTATCAAAAATGGTTTGTACATCATTTTCCAAAACGGTCGGACGGGGTAACGGCCAGCCGCAATTGCTTAATATGGCGTATCGAACCAGGGTAAGCAATATCTCATGGGTCATCGTCGGGGGCGGCAGATGCGGTGCCGCCTGGATGGTATTGCTCATATCAAATTCCGGGTCGTCTTTCCAATACGCCTTGTAAACTTCCATTTGACTGACAAAAGTAGACATCAAAGATTCTATGTTTACGTGCTGCGCTTGTAAAGATACTTTGGATTTATCTATGTATTTAATGAAACCTTCTCCGATAATTTGTCCCATCTGTTCAATTTTTACCCGATTGGCAGCAGAAAGATGGTACGTCTTATCGTGATGTTCCGGGTGAGAAATAACATGGGTTACCACCTGAGAAATCCAATCTACAGGAACGAAATTCTTTCTGTCTTGCGGATTCATTCCCAGCATATTGGAATAATTCACAAACCCGTTTATATCGGTTGATTCCGGATTAGCAAACGGCAGAAGGATTTTTAACGGAGCGTAAAATCCGTGATACGTTGGCGTATAACCGGTATGACTATCCCCCACAATAATCGCCGGACGGAAAACGGTTAAACTGTCTATATGCCGACTGGAACGAACCATCTTTTCGGCTTCGATTTTACTTTTTTCGTAATCGTTTCCAAATTCCTGTCCTTCGTCCATTTCTGATTCCAGAATCAGACCTTTTCGCAATCCGCAAACATAGCAGGTTGAAACATGATGGAATTTACGAATATTGGCTGATTGACATAATTGCAGTACGTGCTGCATTCCTTTTACGTTGGACGCATACGGCTCTCCATTGTCTTCGGCAACAAACGACAGACTGGCCGCATTGTGCAGTATGGAATCAACATGTTCGCTAATCCAATGAATTTGCGCCTTGTTTAATCCCAATTCCGGTTTATGAAGATCCGATTCCATAATTACCGGACGGGGCAATGCGCGTCCTAATTGAGTTTCAAAACGACGCACGATTCCTTCAATTCGCTGCTGAGCCGATTCCCGGCGACTGGAACGAATCAACGCCAAAACGGGAATATCTTTCCGAAGCAGGTCTTTAAGCAAATAAGAACCCAGCAGTCCGGTCGCACCGGTCAATGCAATATATTTCATTGAAAATGTTGTGTTAAATTTTTTGATTGTAATGTACTGACTCCACTTGACTTTTTCCGGTTTGCATAACAAACCTCAATCGTTTCATTTCACCCTAATCAATAAAACAAAGGGTTGTTTGATTCTGGGGACGAAATCAAAACGATGTCAAAAGGAAAAATCACGTAGCCATAAAAATAATGTCTGCAATTGTCTATTGATGATTTTTGAATTTTCTATCCATACAAAGCACGTAATAAAAACGCGATAAATACGTATTGAGGATATTGGATTCGGACTGTTTAACTATGAATATCGGCTCCGCCGTCTACCAATAAAACGGTTCCCTGAACCATGTCGCTTTCAGGAGTACATAAAAACAGTATGGCGTTTCCAACATCCCGGGGAGTAACTAATCGGTTGCCAACGCACGCGTGTTTGGGAGCTTCCTGAAACAGGATATCGGAATTGGGCAACCGTCGCCCGGAATCAGTATCAACCAATCCGGCTTTGACAATATTGAAATTAATTTTTTCTCCCAATTCCAAAGCCAAATGGCGTACGATGGCTTCCAAGGCCGCCTTCGAGGCTCCAATTAGTCCGTATTGGGGCAACGCTTTATGAGCACCGTGGCTGGAAATTCCCACTACTTTGCCGCGCCATTGGGATTTTCCCAATAAATCGGCAGCCGCTTGAGTGAGCAAAATCATAGGAAGCGTATTGGTTTCAAAAGCAGCGCGGAAATTATTGAGTGTTGCCGACATCATAGGACGAAAACCGCCGGTTGCGGCATTGGATACGATAATATCCAATTGTCCAATTTCGGTACGAATATAATTGATCATCGAATCGACATCGTCTTTTTGACTGACATCGGCTTTAATTACGTAAGCGTTTCGTCCCATAGCAGCAATTTGCTCTGCCAAGGAATCCGCATTCGAACGCGATGAGGCGTAATTGATAACGATATCGGCTCCTTCTTCAGCCAAGCGAAGTGCAGTGCCGCGGCCAATACCTCGGGACGCTCCGGTTACCAAGGCTACTCTTCCATCTAATCGACCCATGTTGATATTCCTGTTTTTTGTTATGATAAAATGATTCTATTGCGGATTGCGTACTACGGTTGAACAATAATCTTTTACATTGATAACCATTTGTTTATCTTGATTATACAGTGTAAAATCAAACAAAACCTGCGTAAGTCCGCCGGGTAATTCTATTATTTTTGTACGTTTAACATGACATTGACATTGTTTTCCGGCAATCAATTTGCCCGCACCAAATTCCATCAGACGAAATTGGTCCGGAACAACAATCAAACGATCTCCTTTAACGTTGTACAGCATTCCGCATGCATACAAGCAGGCGTCAAGTGCTGCCGGATACAAAGACAGCTGACCGGTTCTGGTCGGTAAAATCAAAAGCGAATTATCATCGGGAACAATGTCGCCGATCATTTCGGTATCGTTATTATAATGACATGTTTTTAAGGTTTGCAATGCCGGACCGTGATAAATCAAACGTTCGCCCAATTGCGGATAAGTCATATTGATAACTTTGTCCATCGACGATAAATCGCACTCAATACCGGATTCACTTTGTTGATTAAACAACAACTGGCATCGGTAATACGGACAGTTTTCGTTGATCTTTTTCCCCGCATTGTTGTAAAAATCGCCCTTGAT
>CAYZMZ010000136.1:0-2718 GCA_964479655.1 uncultured Planctomycetaceae bacterium | reverse complement strand
ACCGTTCCACGTGGAATCCGGTTCGGATTTGTCTAATTGACAAACCAATCTATATGGATGATCAACAGTACAGGATACGCCGCGAATAATTCGCAAATTTCTGAATCCGGTAAAATGACCGATTTTCATTTTCTGCGAAAGAACCTGCGCCGATTCGGCAAACAGTTCCAATCCCATCACCAGCGGTAAAATGGGATGTCCTTTTAATTGATGTTGCAATAAAAAGGTATCGGCTTTGGGATCAATTATGCTCTCTATTTGAATATGTTCTTCGCCTACCGAGCAAATATTACTCAACAACGCCGGTTGCGCTAAAATTGAATTATTCGCCGAGGTTTCAGGAGTTTTCGTACTGCTGAGTTCGGAAACCTCTGTAGACTTTTCTTGAATTTGGACAGTTGCTGTTTCGGATTGCTGGACTTTGATTTTATCTTCCAAAAGAAGCGCCGCCACCTCTGCCGGAGCAACAGACCAAGGAATCCGAATTGTCTTCACGGAAATAATCTTCTGAATTTGTTCGATAAACGACTTGGTTACCGGATCGATTTCCAATGCCGCTGGAACCGTAATCTGCTTGATTCCTGCCTGTTTCCAAGCTTGAATCTGCTTTAACGCAGCTGCCTCGACCGTTTGCTGACGATAGCGAATCGCGGCTGGCGTCATCAACTTGGATAACGCCTCATCCCGACAAACAAATAAAATCGGCATTTGAAGCGTCTTGCCGGATTGGGTTAATAACCGCTTCAAGGCAAACGAATCGGAATTATTTCCATAAATCCAATTTTGTTGCGCGTCTGAACCAGAGTCCGGCTTTTCGCTGACCGTTCCGGTTGGGGATTCAACCTTTGCCTGAACAACCGATTCTGGTTTTGCCTCTGTATTTTTCGCGGGACAGCCGTCTAAAAGCGTATCGTACAGGCACGCATCGTGGTATAATTTCGACGGCAAAGGAGTAATTTCAGGTTGAGTATGATCCGAACAAATTTCGTTGAGAAAATGATCGCAGCCCTCGCGAACGGGCATCATTTCCATTCCAATGGCTTTGAAAGCAATCATGGATTCAGGACGAACCGACATGCCGACTTCGCCCCAGGCATTCCAATGAACGGTACAAGTTTTGCAATCCGGATGAAGCTGAGCAAAACGATTGAGCATTTTCGCGTTGAGGAAATTGGACATGCCGTAATCGGTCTGACCGTTTCCGCCCAATCGTCCGGCGACAGAACCCATCATAACGATAGTTTTAGGAACGTCGTGAGCAACGGTTTCTAAAATCGCCCATAATCCGCCCGATTTCACCTCCGCCGTTCGACGCACATTTTTCGCTTCTTTTTTGAAGAACGTACCGGATTTTTCAAAGCCGGCTCCGTGCAAAATACCGTCTATTTTTCCTTCCGCCTCCAATATGGATTTTACCATCAATACGGTTTGAGTATAGGAACTTAAATCGCAAGTTCGATAAACCCACTGAATATTGGCTTTTTCCAGACGTTGAATATTGCGGTCGATTTCTAACGCCTTTTCAACCTTGCTCCATTCGGCGGCAGGTGTTTTTTTGTCGGCTAACGCCTGACGGACAATCGTTTTCTTTAATTCTTTTAATCCGTTTTCGTCCAACGTCCTCCATTGAGGCTGAATATGAGGCAGGTCAGAAGACCCGACAATATACAATTTTACCTTTTTCTGACTGGCTAACGCAAACGCCAGTTCTGCCGTTACGCCGCGTGCTCCGCCGGTAATAAGCCATACCTGGTTGTTTTCGTCTGACTTAACAATATTCCGTTGGGGAGCGTGTTCGGGAATTAACGATAAATAATACCGCTTGTTCGCCTGATAGCAAATATCGGGCTGCGATTCGGTCAGCAAGGATTCATCAATTAACGTTGAGGCAACCGTTTCGGCTTGCGTTTTGGACGCAAAATCAACGGTCTTAAAACTGGTGTTGACCTTAAACGTCGCTACGTTTTCAACGCGGAAATTGTGCATCAAGCCAGCAATCGCGCCGCCTTCAAAATGAGCGGAATATCCTGAAAAACCGCCGTCCCCGCCCATGCGCGTACCTGCCGTAAAACGCAGTTTACCGACTTCTTTAGCGGGAGATACAATTCGATAAATTTCGCGTAAGGTTAAATATAGCGGAATGATAAGCGTTTCTTCCAGCTTTGTCCAGTCAGAGTGGTTAAACTGGAAACCATCGTCAATATTCCAACTGGGAACAATATAAACGTTGTAAAAAGTACCGGATTTCCATAAATTTTGAATTTGTTCTGAAATTTCGGTCTCGGTTTTACCAACGCCGTTGTTATCTAGGGAGAATATAACGGAATCGCCCCCGCGGGATTTCAACTGTTGCTGAATTGATTCCGCGACCGGATTGTTTGTACTGCCGATTATCAGCGATTTGAAAGCAATGGTATTATCCGACTGCGGAATCGAAGGAGATTCAACCAGGCATTCTATGTATCGATCTGTAACAGACTTTTCGGCGGATTTATAAAACGATTCGATTAAATCAATATACTGCTTATATGTATATTTATTAATTTCCTTCCATTCTCTTTGATTTGATGCCTGCGGTTTTTTCTGCTCCGTCTGTTTAACAGGGAATTGGATAACCTCCGGTTCAGGAATTACCACCTTGATTTCGGACGGAACCACGGGATTGAAGTCGGGAAGCAATTTACGAACAGGGATTTCTTCCCATAACGCCTTATCGTC
>CAYZMZ010000135.1:1870-8154 GCA_964479655.1 uncultured Planctomycetaceae bacterium | reverse complement strand
AAATCGATGTTATCTCCGCCTAAAAGCAGATGTTCGCCGACAGCAATTCGATGGAATGTAACCTCTTGCCGGGAATCGGCGGATTCAGAGGTTCCCTGTACCTGAATGAGGGTAAAGTCTGACGTTCCGCCTCCGATATCAATAACCAGAATTTTATCGCCGGGTTTAACCTGATTATCCCAGCCGATTCCTGACTTGATTTGCTTGTAAATCCAAGCGTAGAAGGCGGCTTGCGGTTCTTCAATCAAGGCGATTTTTTTCAAACCGGCTTTGGCGGCGGCTTTTATCGTTAATTCCCGCGCCGTTTCGTCAAAAGAGGCGGGTAGGGTTATTACAACATCTTGCTGGGAAAGCGGGTATTGCGGGTACGCTTTATCCCAACAGTCAGCCATAAATTTCAAATAGCGGGCGGACGCCTCGACGGGAGAAATTTGCTTGACCTCTTGCGGCGCTTTCCACGGTAAAAAGGCGGCGGTTCGATCTACCTGACTATGGCAAAGCCAGGATTTAGCAGAACTGATCTGTCGTCCCGGGTGATCCTGCCCGTAATCCCGGGCGTAGGTTCCGACAACGTAGTCGGAATCGTTGGAGGTATCCCGATTATCGCCGGTCAGACCGCTTTTTTCGGACTCAAGAGGCTGATAAAGAAACGAGGGCAGCGTACTTCTATTTTCTGAAATTCCCGGACCGGTTGCTTGAAAAAAGGGAAACGGCTGAATCGAAAACGTTCCGGACGCAGAACGGGTATCGATGTACATCATAGCAGAATTGGTGGTTCCCAAATCTATTCCGATAATATATCGATTGCCTGCTGCGGGATTAACGTTTGCGTTTTTATCGCTGTTGATATGAATACCTTCTTTGTTATTTTTATCGTCTTTGTAGTTTCTGTTTTTATTTACATCGATTGCCATTTTTACATATTTCCGTTAAAGTTCAGGGCGTTCATCAATTGGAAGAACGATTCCTGGCTTGAAACGCCGATATCGAGGTCTTTCGCCGAAAAGACGGAAATGACGCTGCCCTTTCTTTGGACGATTTTCCAGCAGCTTTGCGGAATATTGTTGATAATATATGGATGATGACTGGTAACAATAAACTGCAAATCATGCCGTCCGGCGATCAATTCTTCTACCACGCTGTCGATACAGTTTATACCCAGCGAATTTTCCAATTCATCAATTAACAAAACCGAATCAGGCGGAAGAATCTTGAAATTGACGATATGAGCCAGCGTTTTGAGCATACCGTAGGAAATTTCGTTTTGCGGAATCCAGCAGTTATGCTCCTTCATTTGAAGCATAACAAAATCGCCCATAATATCGGCGCGGAGGTCTTCAACGGTCGGAAAAACTCGGATAAAATGCTCTTTGATTTCCTGAACAATTTCGGGCTTGACGTAACTCAATACGGCTAATTTAGACAGGCTGTTAAAAGATACATCGTTTACAAACCACTGATAATTTTCTTTAACGTATTCTTTCAGTGAATCCAGATTACTAGCTAAAATATAGCTATTTAAATCGGGTTCTGCCTCGAATAAAAAGACCTGTTTGAGCTGCTCGTTGATATGAATAATATTCTTTTCCGATTTAAAAATCGATAGCACGCTTCTGTCGGGAGAAATACGGGGCAGATTATCGAATCCCGCCATTTCAACGACGTCGTCGCTGCGATGGAAAATTTCCACGCCGTTGATTTCCAGTTTTTCGTTTGTAATTGACAGCTGGGAAATTTGGGAACTGCTCCAACCAACCGGTCTGGTTTGGAAAGACCAAAGACAATTTTGCCCGTCAACATCAAATTCCATGGTAAACTGGGCGTTGGAACTGAATTTATCTCCCCAGGCGTCTAATCCGCGCGGCTTGCGGTCTGCCATCCACTGTATCATTTTGTACAAACTTCGGAGAATAAGCGTTTTGCCCATTCCAGATACGCCGACTAACAAGGTCAGTTTATCGAACGTCGTTTTGGAAATTTCCAAACCGGTAACCGAGTTTTTGTATTCGATAGATTTAATTCGCATAATAACCTCCTGTAAAAATGGTGGTCAGTAAAAAAATAGGGTTGCTTATCGGGAAAACACAGTCTTCTTATTTGTAAGGAATTATCCTTTTTTAGGAGCACGCTTTTCCCGCTTGCTGCGCAATAATTTTAATCCCCTTTTCAAGGGCAGACGGACTGGCTGTAAAACTGATTCGTAAACATTGAGTTTGGTGCGTTGCAAATTCGGGAGAAACTTTTTGCGTATACTTTCCGTAGAAAAAGTTTTCGCCCGGAATTACCAGCACGCCGTTTTCCTTCAGCCGCTGATATAGCTGTTCGGAGGTAATTTTTAATTCCGGCAGCCAGAGCCAGAGAAAAAACGCCCCTTGAGCTTGATGTAATTTCCAGCTTACTCCCGTTTGATTGAGATTGTCGGCAAGCATTTCTATGGCTTGTCTTCGTCGCGCGGAATAAAACGGCTGAATTAGTTGCTGTGATATATTCAGAATTTCGCCCGATTCAAACAGGGGTTCGGTTAGCCGCTGCCCGAAATTGCCGTTTGCCAGTCCGACTATAGCGGTAATTCCAGATAAGGCTTTAATAAGCGGCTTGGAACCGATAATAAAAGCCGTGCGCAATCCCGGCAATCCAATTTTTGATAAACTGAACGTTTCTATTATACGAGGCGAATAAAACGGGGGCTGAAGCTGTTCGACGGCCGCGGGAAACGGAAGTCCGTAGGCGTTGTCTATTATTAGCGGGACATTGTACTTTTCCGCTAATTTATCCAGAGCCAGTAATTGGTCGTCGCTAATTACGTTTCCAGTCGGATTGGTCGGACGGCTGATAAGCATAACAGCAACCGAATTATGAATCAGCGCGTTTTCGACGGCGGGAATATCGACCGTATATTTGAATATTTCCGGATGCCGGGAATCGGGAGTCGTAATTATTCCGGGACTGGAAATAAACAGCTCTTCTGAAAGCCCCATATCGGCGTAGCCCACGTAATCGGGAGACAGAGGAACGAGAATTTTTTTCTTATTTCCCTTTTCGTCGATACCGGCGAGCATATTAAGCAGACAAAAAACACCTGTCTGCGCTCCGTTGGAAACCGCAACGTTTTCAGCGGTAATCGGCCAGCCGAATTTAGTACGGAATAAAGCGGCAAAGGAATCTAAAAAACGCGGATTGCCTTGCGGAGGATCGTAGTTGGAAATCGTTTTTTCAAACTCGTCGCCCGACAAAAGAAGTCGATTGATCTGCTGCCGCCATATTTTTTCAACAGCGGGAATAGACGCCGGATTTCCGCCTCCGAGCATGTACATATCAGGGTTAATCGTCATGGCGTTACCCAGATCGTCCATCAATTCCAGTATTCCGCTGCGTGCGGAAAGTTTTTTTCCGATTGTAGAAAGATTCATTTGAATTGCGCTTTTATTCTGCTTCCACTTGAGTTTTTCCGGTTTAAATTTTCATAAACCAGTCGTTTCATTTCGCCCTGATCGGCAAAACAAGGATTTAGCTCCGTTTATTGGGCGAAATCCAAACGATGTCAAGAGGAAAATTCAAGTAGTCATAGTATAATTATTCGATTTCTTTCGCCACTCCATTGAGCGGGCAAACCGCCAGAACGGAGTAAACCGGACCACGTTTTGTTAGTTCGCTAGCCATAACAACGACTTTGGAAATAAACGACTTCCCGGCATCGTAACGGGGAAAATCGGCTATCTTTTCAGACAGGTCTTTTAAGGCTGCGTTGGGCTTTCGGATTCGTCCTAAAGTAATATGCGGGACAAAGGGTTTGTTTTCGCGAACGAATCCCATTTTAATAGACGCCTGCTCAACGGCGTTGAATAAAGCCGTTATTTCTTCCTGTCCTTTGTCTATACCCAGCCAAATGGTACGCGGAAGTTCGATTTTGGGAAACGCGCCGGCTCCCAGAGCACGAATCTCGAACGGGTCTGTTTTAGCAACCGCCTTTTGGATTTCCCGACAGACCGAGACGATTTCCGTTTGGTCTACGTCGCCGAGGAATTTTAGGGTAATATGGAACAATCCGGATTCTACCCATTTAACATCGGCTCCGGTTGCAGCTAACTGAGCAATAAGTTTATCGATTTGGTACGCGCTTTTGTCCGCAATTTCGACGGCAACAAACAGACGAACCAGTTGTTTTAATTTTGGCATGGGAAATATTTATGGTAAAAACAGGGGAATATAAAATCGTTTTTCCTCCCCTTATATAATTATAGTAATTATAGCACATTTTTTTCAAGTAGAAACCCCCTCAAGAAAAGCCGCCAAAGAAGCGGGCAACAGCCTCCCGTTGCCGAAAAAATGGCCTGCGTTGTTCAGGGGCAGTAAATAGACTGCCCCAGAACGGAGTAGAAAGAAACGTTCTACCAAACGAAAATCTCCGCGATATAATTACAACCGCAGAGCTTTTTCGATAAAAGGCGGCAGTCCAATCTTCTTTCCTCCCGCCCAATCAGCAAACTTCGCAGTAATCCTCAGCTCCCGGCTGACCGCGCAAAGCAAGAAAATATTTACAGACGAACTATTTTGTCCACCGGGCGACCTCTTCCGCCCAGTAGGTAATAATAATCGACGCTCCCGCGCGGGCAATTGACAGCAAGGATTCGGTTACAATCCGTTTTTCATCTATCCAGCCCTTTTCCGCGGCGGCTTTAACCATGGAATACTCACCCGAAACGTTGTAGGCAGCCAGAGGAATATGAGGGAATTGGTCTTTTGCCATCCGGATAATATCCAAATAAGCCAACGCGGGCTTAACCATGACAATATCAGCCCCTTCCTGAATGTCCAGCTCAATTTCGCGCATCGCCTGACCGGTACCGGCGGCGAAATCCATTTGATACGAACGTCGGTCGCCAAACTGCGGAGCGGATTGCGCGGCTTCGCGGAACGGACCGTAAAACGCGCTGGCGTACTTGGCGGAGTAAGACATGATCGGTAAATGACCAAAGCCGTTTGCGTCCAAAGCTGAACGCATTGTACCTATCATTCCGTCCATCATACCAGACGGAGCGAGCATATCCGCCCCGCCCCGGGCATGAGCCAGAGACTGTTTGGCAATCATCGACAACGTTTTATCGTTGTCCACTTCTTTATGATTGCCCACCTCGCCGATACAGCCGCAATGACCGTGATCGGTATATTCACAAAAACACACGTCGGTTACGACAAGCAGTTTATCGTTGACCGATTTCGCCGCCTCAATTGCCCGAGGAATAATACCGGTATCAGACATCGCGTCCGAACCCAGGGCGTCTTTTTTAGCCGGGATTCCAAACAGAATTATTCCGCCGATATTTATATCCGACAGCTGACGTATTTTTTCCTTGAATACGTCCAGCGACATTTGATATTGTCCGGGCATCGAGCAAATTTCCTGCTTTAATCCCGTACCTTCGGTTACAAACAAGGGCAGAATCATTCGACTGGAATCCAGTGAATATTCTTTCACTAAAGAACGAACGGCGGGATTAAACCGCAAACGACGCATGTTAATCATGATGTATATCTCAGTTTACATAAATACAAAGTACAAAGCGCACGTAGCAACGCAGACGACGACGCCCGCGACTATCGCAAGTTTGGAATTGACCAGTTCAATTTCGTTATTAAAGGGCAGCGTCTTCGCCTCGGCAGACGGGAACAGAATTGTCAGCAACGATAATCCGACTAAAATACTGACAAACGTAATCGCCATTCGATTCAGGAAGTTGACATCGGGCATAACCAGCATCAAGGCACCGTAAATAACCGGCGAGGCGATTAAACCGAGCACGCCGTAACTGCCGCGAACGCGGCTGAAACAGAGTCCGACTACAAAAACGGCTAAAATACCGGGAGAAATGAATCCCTGAAATTCCTGAATATACTTGAACAAGCCGCCGAAACGAGGATCGGATAAAATCGGGCTGATTAAACAGCCGGCAATCATCGCTAAAATAACGCAGACCCGTCCGATTAAAACCAGCGTTGTTTGCGACGCTTGTTTATGAATATATTCTTTGTAAATATCCATCGTAAAAATAGTTGAGGCGGCGTTGAGCATCGACGCCAAAGAGCTGATCACCGCGCCCAGCAAGGCGGCTAAAACGAAGCCGCGGAAACCGGACGGAATCGACAGGTTCTTCAATAACAGCGGGAAAGCCGCGTCGAATTTATAGCCTACCAATTCTTTTTCAACCTTAAAGGTTGGACTGACCAGTCCCAGATTTTCCTGTAAACGACGCGTGTATTTTGCGCACGGGTGCATACCGGCGGGA
>CAYZMZ010000135.1:0-1860 GCA_964479655.1 uncultured Planctomycetaceae bacterium | reverse complement strand
GGGATAGTCTGTTTCGGTGAATTTATCCAAAATCGTTGTATTGACTTCCAGTAATTTCAGACCCATGTCTTTTTCGTCGGCGGCTATAACCGTCGCATCGACCGGAAGAGCAATATTAGCCGCTGTTGCAACGGCGGCGTTGTAGGCTACAACCGCTTTCGCCTGATCGGTGTTTAAGGTCGAGAAATCCCGATTGAACTTAAATACCTTCTTTTGCTCGGCGGGATTGAGAGTTTTCAAAGATTCAAACGTTTGCCAGGTTTTGAAATTCGCCGTTTCATCCGTTTGAGCCTGCTTTTGCATTTCTGTATGATACAGGTTAAAGGCTATAATTCCAGGAAAGACGATAATAAACGGAATGAGTAATTTCATGGCTGCGGCAAAAACGATACCCTTTTGTCCCTCCGCCAGCGACTTGGCTCCCAAGGTTCGCTGCATGATATACTGATTTAATCCCCAGTAATACAGGTTGGGAATCCAGATACCCAATAACAGAGTCGTCCAAACGATATTGGGATCGGTATTCGGACGCGCCATGTGCAATTTATCCGCGTTGACGGCAGAAAAAGTTTCCCAAGCGCCGTTTTCAACGGTAACATTTTCCGTCAGATTTACTCCCTGCGAAGCGGCGGGGCGAACGTAATCAGGAGAAATACCGATTTTTTCGATAGGCATAACATCCAAGGCGGAAAAAGCAAACCACATGATAATCAAACCGCCTAAAAGCAAGCCGGAACCCTGCAAAAGGTCTGCCCAGGCACAGGCTTTTAGTCCACCGGTAAATACGTATACCGCAGCCAAAATACCGATAAACCAGCCGGCGGTAATAATACTGATTTTAACTCCGCAAACGCTCAGTCCGGTGAACAAAACATCGATTGTTAACGCTCCAGAGTTAATTACAACCGCAATCGTTACTCCGCATAGAATTAAAATCATGCTTAACGACATTAAAGTTCGGGCTAATTTATTGTATCGATATTCCAAAAACTCCGGAATCGTATAGATTCCGCAGCGCAAAAACATCGGAACAAAAGCGAACGCAACGATAACCAGAGAAATAGCGGCAATCCATTCGTAAGAAGCAATCGCCAGACCCGTGCATTGAGAAGCGTTGCCGGACATTCCGATAAATTGCTCGGTTGAAATATTCGCCGCGATCAAAGAGAAACCGATTAGCCACCACGGTAAACCCCGCCCGGCTAAAAAGTAGGATTCGCTGTCAGATTTTCCATCGTCGGACTTGCCGCGAAGACTCATGACAATACTGATTACCATTACAGTCAAAATAAAAAGACTGAATACGACTGAATCCGCTACAGAAAAAGCGAATCCGGCGGATAATAACATGTTACAATTCATGCGTGTGGATTGGGGTTAAGGAACTAAAATTTTTGAAATTATATTCAGGAATCCTGCGGAACGTTTCCGAACGGTTTGAACATCGCTGCGGAAAACGTTTCGGGGTTACCCGATATAAATACGTGTCTTTGTAAAAATACCAAAAATCGGAGGAGAAATTGAAACCGCCTTCTCCCATTAATTAATTTATAGTACTCCAAGATTCTATAGTTTACCTCTAAAAAAGATTTTTTGCAAGAGGGGCTTTGAAAAATAGATGATATATTGTTTTTACTTGAGTTTTCTGGGGAAAGCGGCCATCTCAATAATTCTTTTGAGATTTTATTAAAACAATTAAATCAGAGACATTTATCGTTCCGAATTGCAAATATTATGGGCATATACGGGTTCCACTTGAAATTTTCCGGTTTATATTACATAAAATAGCCGTTTCATTTCGCCTTAATCGGTAAAACGTGGAGTTTTTATTCATACTGCGGCGAGATCAAAACGGCGGCG
>CAYZMZ010000134.1:5967-8181 GCA_964479655.1 uncultured Planctomycetaceae bacterium | reverse complement strand
ACCGGAACGGGCAAGCTGGAATTTTGCTATCTGACCAACGGCGAAAAAGTGGAAATTGAAGTCAGAAATCCGTACTTGAAAAGCTTTGAAACGGGGGAGGAAAATCAACCTAAAATTATTAAAATCGTCAAAGACCGCTGGGGAACGCTAACCATCTGCGATGAAATAGAAAGTGTAACGCTGCTTCACGACACATTTAATTCAAAAAACAACGAAGAATTTGAAAATCAAAATAAAAAGTATTACGTCGATGAAGGAATAATTGACAAAACCAGTGTCGGGTTAAACGGTTTTGCAACAAACAATCCCTTACAATTTGACTACGGAAAACCGTGTTTTATAACGAAGGTGAAAAATGTAGATACGGATGTTGATCTTAAATTTAAAGAGAAATATACCGTCGTTTCAACGGACATCCGACACTACCAAAATATAAGCAGCAGTAGCCTCTATCCTTTGGAAATCGGTGATTGTATCGAAGGTTTTTTTGGCGTTGAAGTCGTACAATGCAATATAGAAAATGAAGATGTAGAACCGTTTAACGGAAGTGCCCCAACGTATCCCTTGGTTATGAATTTTTCAGAAAACGTTAAGGCACACGATGGCGTAGGTAACGGGCGATACGGCCTTGACATCGAAAACAAAGAAATGACCCAAAACATGAAAATAACTCCTTATGTATATAAAGATGGGGTCTGGAGTTACGAACCCATTTTTGAAGAAAGGGTTGAATATGTTGGAGCGGGAACCCGTGGTTATGGATTAGTCAGTTTCAATGGCTATGAATATAACGTGAATTTACATTTAAATGAATATGGTGTAGAATACCGAGCGTTTCAACCGGACATATATAAAAGGGACATAATTACAGTCAGATTCAATTTTAGTATTACCAACTCATTTGGCGGATTGTACCCTGGAAGCCTTGTTTCTTGCCCCATGGACTGGAACCCCGGAACAATAATAGCGATGAATCCTAATCGAAGTTCATATCGTGGATGGGAACAATTATCAATCAACGATTTGGGCGTAACCCCGAAGGGCAATTCATATAACGACGGTAAAAATATTCTTCCCGTAGTGGGGGTACCTTCTGGAAGGAATATTCCCATTCTTTGCCCTAGATCATATACAGGAATTGATGATGCTGCCGGCGAAATTAAAATTGACGATAACTACTGGGATTTAATAGCAAGAATAGTTGAAAACAATGTTGTATACTGGAAAAAAGTGAAATCCCCGGATATGCCGTAAGAGTATTGACAGAAAAGCAAAAAAGGGGTAAAATGTGGAAAACCTGTTTATAACTTAAATAAATGGAACAATACAACGCCCATAAAACCGGAAAATTCAGAATCCTTTGTGTAGACACAAAGGGGCGAAAACTCAAACCTGGCAAAATTCAGCAGGTGTGGCGGGATGTTTATCAAAATAGTGTATTGATAGCTAGTACGAGAATACATGTCAAAACGCGAAATCGCGACTTTTCGTTTGTCGATACAATTCCGTCTTTTTCATTCAAACCGGGATTTTACGAAATTGAGTATGTCGTGTTTTCGGACGCGATTGTATCGCGATATAAATTCACAATCCATGTAATCGCCCCTGAATAAAATCTACTGCAAAAATCGAACCCTGAATAAAATCTACTTGATAAAATCAACCGAATCACCCTGAAACGGCGCAACGAGGCGTAATTCAGATAAGGACTGAAAATCTTCAAAAGCGGGGATAACAAACGGAAAACTGGCAAGCGATATGAATTCCAAATCCATGAGATTATTATCTACGCTGTAACGAATCGCCAGTTTGAGATAGCGGCGCAAAACATTTAGGGGCGGAAAGAGATTGTTTTTAAGATGCCATTGTATCACATCCATTGAACCTTTAGAGGAATTACACCAACGGCAACAGTAAACAAAATTATCCCCGCAATCGCTGCCGCCTTTAGAGCGGGCGATTAGATGATCAATGGATAGTTCCGACGTCGCACCGCAATAGGCGCACGCTTCGGGCAATTCCAGTTTTTCGCGTTCATCTTTGAAAAGGGAAGAAACCTGCATCGAACCGGTTTTTAAACCTTTGAATAACTTGCTGCGGATCATGTAATGAACTGGTTGATATTCACAGCAGCCGGAACGCAAAGCGGCAGTAGCCATAGCCAGATTAGCATAAGCCCAAAACAGCTTTTCTTTAACAGTTTCTGATGTATCC
>CAYZMZ010000134.1:0-5957 GCA_964479655.1 uncultured Planctomycetaceae bacterium | reverse complement strand
GTTTTGTCAGTATTTTTCGACTAAATTTTAAAAACAGGGTAAATTTTTCTGCCCTGTTGAAAAATTTTTCTCTCCCCCTGCTTGCAAGATTCCCGATTTCGGGTATAAACGGTCTTTGTCAATTACGTGCAAAACTCTCTGGGTTTTGTATTGAAGCCGAAGTGGCGGAATTGGCAGACGCGCTAGGTTCAGGTCCTAGTGGGAGTAACATCCCGTGGGGGTTCAAGTCCCTTCTTCGGCAATTCTTAATTTTTTCATCGGAACTCAAACTGCGTAAGGGAATATATCCCTTACTGTTGCTGGAGTTTAATCTGATTATTGTCCTCGCCGTGCTAAAGGGGCAGGGCGGTTATCTTTCTTACTACTTGATTTCGTCCCTTTATTTACCGGAACGGCTTTGATTGTTTATCGGAATCCGATTATTATTCTCATATATTCCCAACAGACTTGATATAATCTCAACAACCTTGATTTTCGACATCCAGCGGTAATCTAAAAATCCGCCGGGAAAAGATAAAATCGTTTGCTTTCCTCCAAAGTCGATTCATTTCACTCTATTTATATTGTCTATTCTAACGAAGTTCATGTTAAATTACATGATTTGGTGAAACTCTACCTAAAAAATAAAATCTTATTTACTTTTTGTGAAAGTTTAACGATTAGGCGGACGATAAGTTATTTAACGGTTAAGTCGATTACGGTCATTGTATCGACATGAATAAACGTAAAAATATTCTTTATTGAACCGAAGAAACAGTATTTGTAACTTTGAAAGTTACCCATATTCACAACCTTTATTAAAAGGGAAGTAATAATGACAAGACAATCAAATTTCATCATCGCAGTAATTGGAATGGCTGGGCTGGCTATTTCTTTAGGCTGCACACCTCAGGCCCCGTTTTATCTGGGTCATGAAAAACCGGTTCCGAGCACAGCAGTGGAAGCGGCCACCAAAATTGAGTATCCGGATGCGGAAGTCGCTTCGTTAAACGAAGTCGATCAGGCCCAATCTCCGTACTCGCTTTCTAACAGCAATCCCAAAGAAATCTGGGATTTAACGTTGGAGGAAGCAATTCGTTACGCCTTGGAAAACAGCAAGGTGATGCGTAACCTGGGCGGCGTCTCTTTTGGGTCTTCCGGCTCAATGGGCGTTCCGACCTCGCTGACCTCAAGTCCGACTTCTACTATGACGGTTTGGAATCCGGCTATTATGGAAACCGACCCTCGTTACGGTGTAGAAGGCGTTTTATCTGACTTCGATGCCAGCTGGAATACCAATACCTACTGGGGAAAAAGCTATACTCAAAATACACGAACCTCGACCTATGGTACCGTCAAAGGTGATTCGGGTACGTTCCAAACATACATTCAGAAAACCTGCGCGACAGGCGGTACGTTTACCGTTGGTCATAATTTAACCTATACTGCCACTAACGAACAGAGTACTTACAACTACAGCTATCCGTCTTGGTGGACTTCAACCGTTCAGATGGAATTTACCCAGCCGTGGTTACAAGGGGGCGGCGTTCAGTTTAACCGAATCGCCGGTACTAAAGCCTCGCCTGGATATTACAACGGTGTTATGATCGCCCGTATTAAAACCGATACCGCCTTATGCGATTTTGAAACCAGCGTTGAAGGTATGGTTTACGATGTTGAACGTGCTTATTGGGAATTATATTACGCCTATCGTTTGCTGGATACGGTTTTAGCAGGACGAAACAGCGCGTTGCAAACATGGCGTCAGGTTTATGCCAAGTATATCATCGGTCATACCGGTGGTTCGGCGCAGGAAGAAGCTCAATCCCGTCAGCAGTATTTCCAATTCAGAGCGTCTGTAGAACGATCCTTGAGCAATCTGTACGGAACGGAAAATAAACTCCGTTATATTATGGGCTTGACGACAACCGATGGACGTTTGATCCGTCCGGCTACCGAGCCGACAACAGCGCGAATTGTCGCCGATTGGGATTCCTGGCATTGTGAATCGCTGGTACGCAGTATCGCCTTGCGCAAGCAAAAATGGGTTGTTAAACAACGTCAGTTAGAACTGATTGCGTCCAAGAACTTCCTGTTACCGACGTTCAATACCTTCGGGTCTTATCAGTGGGACGGCTACGGCAATCGTTTACTCGATGCCGATAACGGTACCTCGAACGCTTACGGTTCTTTAACTCACGACGGACGCGGTGAATGGCAGTTAGGCGCTTATTTATCCGTTCCTTTGGGATTCCGTCAAGGTAGAGCCGCTGTTCGTAACGCTGAATTGAATCTGCTGCGCGAAAAAGCGATTCTTCAGGAACAGGAATTGGAACTGACCCATCAATTAGCGCAGTCCGTTCGAGACCTTCAAGACTACTACGTTTTAGCTCAAACAAATTACAACCGCCGTGCAGCCGCTCAACGCGAAGTTGACGCTACAACCGCCGCCTACGAACAAGGAACAGCTACCTTGAACCTGGTATTAGACGCCCAGCGTCGAATGGCGGAAGCGGAAAGCGATTACTTCCGTTCGGTAACCGATTACAACGAAGCGATTATTACCATTCAGAAGTACAAAAGCTCTTTGCTTGAATACAACGGAGTTACCTTGGCTGAAGGTCCGTGGCCGCAAAAAGCGTATTTCGACGCTCAAAAACGAGCGGATATGCGTCGCCGCGGCAAGTATATCAACTACGGTTTTACCGCCCCGCGTGTAATCAGCAAGGGTCCGTATAATCAGAAATTAGGTCAAGACATCAATCCGGCAGGCATGGTTTCCGCTCCGGCTGATCAACCCCTGACAACGGCTTCCGATCCGAAGTCCAGTACTCCGGCGACCGCTTCAACCAGCGGCTCCATTTTAACCGGCGATAATACCATCGTTGAAAATGACGGGATGGAAACGATTCCGGCTCCGGCTCCCATGGAAGGCGAAACGCACGAAGTTCAGAAGGTTGCAACCGCCATGTTTGCGGCAAACGCTCCGATTTCTCTGGATTCAAATTCCGGGAAGTCAACGCAAAAAGTTCAAATGAAAAAGAATAACGAAACCGTTATTATGCAGCTTGACGAATCCGAACCGACAGCGGTTAGAGCCGTTAGCTATGAAACAACCCAGGAATCCAAGGTTTCGGCAGCCCCCGGAACAAAACGATGGCTTAATCCCCTTCGTTAAACCTTGACGTTCCTAATTTGAGGTGTGTTTGATTGTCAGCAGAAAGAACTTGGAAATTCCAGGTTCTTTCTGTTTTTGTGTATAGAGGGATATTTGTTTATTTTTAAGATGAACGTCATGAGGGATAGCAATTGACGAAAAAGGTATGACGTTGTAAATACAACGCCAATCTACCGAATGCCGCATTGACCGGATGTATACACAGAGGTACGGCGTCTCGCCGTTGATCGGTCGTCTCCGACCGTTTAATATTGCAGATTTGGAAAACGGCATTGACCGGAAGTACAATCGGAGCGCGGACGTCCTCGTCCGCCATAATATAATACAGAATTTTGCAGACGCAGACGGTTTTGTGTCGAAGTTTTTACCTCTTTAGAGGTTTCCGAATGGCAGTAAACGATTTTCCTCCCACGTGTTTTGAGGATTCTTTCTCCTTTGCAGCCCGCCTGCGGCTGGTTGCGCACGGGACACGAATCGCGATAGGGAGCGAATTTCGTGTTTTCCCGTAAATTCAAGAGAACAACGGAATTACGCTTACCCCGAGCGAGTTATCAATCGGAATCTCGACCGTCATTCCGAAAAATAAAATTCGTTGAATTTTGCTGGAAAACCGCTTGACTTCCTTTTCGTTGTCGAATCTTCCAAATATCAATCTTACAGAATCTTCGTTGGTTCAGGAGTTTTGATCGTCCAAAATTTGACAGGCGCGGATTCGGTGGATAGAGACTTCGCGCGGCTTACCGTTGGGGTTTTAACGAGACGTTCAAAACGGAATGGGGAACGACTTTAGTATAATCTATTCAATTATTATTCCAGCAACCCTAATTTTGATGCGGACGCTCAGGCGGCCGGCGTTTTATACTATGATTACTTGAATTTCCTTTTTGACGTCGTTTTGATTTCGCCCAATAAGCGGAGCTAAATCCTTATTTTGCCTATCAGGGCGAAATGAAACGACTGGTTTATGAAAATATAAACCGGAAAAACTCAAGTGGAAGCAGTATATTACTGGATTGATGTATAAATAATCACAGATGATTATATTAGTCCTTCTCCATTCCGTTTTGGCAATTAGTATGATTTCAAGCGATCTTTATCACTTGAATTTATTTTTATCGAAAAAACAGGTCTATTCAGGCAGAAAATATCAGCCTGCTTCCCGACGAGAGAACGGAATCTCCGTCTCAAATTCCTTGGTTGCCAGTTCACCTCGAAGGACATGTATATCGGACGGGGCTTCAATCCCAATTCGGACCCGATCTTTGGCTACGCGAACAACGGTTATTACAATAGAATCTCCCAAACAAATCCGTTCGGATTCTTTCCTGGATAGTACGAGCATTGACTTTCCTCCTGAAATTTTATATTGATTTATTAACGGGGAACGCTGCTATTCAACGTTACATCAAAGCCGTTTTTCTCCTTTTAAGAGAGAAAAAGTACTCGGTTGTATGCTGAAAACACTTTTTAGGCATTCCCTTTTTGTTTAAGCTGGTTCCACATGACTTTTTCCGGTTTGAATAACAAACCCTAGTCGTTTCATTTCGCCCCGATCAATAAAACAAAGGGTTGTTTTATTCTGTTCGAGCGAAATCAAAACGATGTCAAGAGAAAAAATCAAGTAGTCATAGTATAAACACGTGATCTTTCAAAATAACGATCGCTTGACTTATCCTCTTTTCCATCAAAAAATCGTTTTGGTCCTTGAAAAATCAGTTCTACCACCCCATCCGAAGTCAGACGTACATTTGCATATCAAACTGTTCGGCAAACTCTTGAATGGGTGCCTCGGTTAGCAAAGCTACCTGTAAGCACGCTCCCGTCGGATTATAAAACAATATGCGATTAGCCGAAACTTCCCATATTGCCATAAACTTCACCATACGGGGACCATGCAGACAAAAACTCATCGCGCACGGCAAGCCATGGCGTCGCAATATCCGCTGCGTGAGCGGGAAAGCGTCTTTCCTGAGTAAATTTTGATTACATAAAGTAACATTGACGTAATCTTTAAGTGAATCCAGCGATTCCAGACTCACTTGACTGCATTGATTCATTTCTAACTCCGTCGATAACGTGGTAATACTAAAGCTATCGGAATCGAGTTTGAAAAATTTTATCTTGCCCCAATAATTCACGAATAATAGACCTGCGCCGTTTTAACGGGTCTTGTCTGGTTTAACGATTAAATAAACTTTTCTGATTGGTAAACCAGGAGCCGTCCAGATAGTTTTACTATGACTACTTTTGATTTTTCCTATCGACACCTTTTTGATTTCGCCTCCGTATAAATAGTAACTCCCTGTTTTACCTATCGAGGTGAAATAAAAACGGCGATTTAGGTTAAATTACGTAGTCTGTACCGTCTACGCAGTCGTAATATGGAAGTCTCTATTTTCAAGGGATTAAAGGGGTTATACTTGACAAAAACTCCAAAAAGTAGACAATAGATTTATCCTTGTAAAAAGTAATTCCCTATCCGTATTAGGGGAAGAGAGTAAATACAACAAACAATCAGGAAATCTTAACAAATCGACAAAATCAGAATAACAGGTTTATGCTACAACTACTTGATTTTTCCTATCGATGCCGTTTTGATTTCTCCCCAGCAGGAATAAAAACACCCTGTTTTACAGATTATATTAATGACTACTTGATTTTTTCTCTTGACGTCGTTTTGATTTAGCCCGAACAGAATTAAACAACCCTTTGTTTTTATTGATTGGGGCGAAATGAAACGGCTGTTTTATGATAATACAATCCGGAAAAAGTCAAGTGGAACTGGTTTATTTTATTACAA
>CAYZMZ010000133.1:0-8207 GCA_964479655.1 uncultured Planctomycetaceae bacterium | reverse complement strand
CAGCACAAAACGATGAAACCAACCCGGCGATTGTTGCAGGCTTGATTCCCGGCTATCGGACTTTATCCTATCATCGGGACGTTCAGCCGGTTTTGGATAAACATTGCGTTGTCTGTCACGGCGGAGAGCAGTCTGCGAAAAACGCCTCGGAGAATATTTCGGAAAACGTCTCTGAAAAAGTTTCGGAGAATATTTCGGAAAACGGGGTAAAACAGCCGAAGTCCAATTTCGACTTGACGGGTACGGAAACGACATTTTTCTGCGTTTCGTATGAAAATCTCATGCGTTGGAATGCGTTGCCGACAATTGGCGAAAATCATCCCAAAGCGGGGAACAATCATTATTTACCGCCGAACTCGCTGGGAGCCAAGGCATCGAAGCTAACCCCGTACTTAAGTCCGTCTCATTACAACGTAAAACTAACCCCGGAAGAACGGCTGAAAATTACAACCTGGCTGGACGCCAACGGACAGTATCACGGAACGTACTACGGGAAAAAGAACGTTAAATACAAGGACGATTCCGACTACCGAATTTCAGACAGAAAATAGAAATACACAGATGGACAAACGTATTGCTTGTTCATCGGTATCTTTTATTATAAAATGGATAGTATAATTTTAACGCGAAATAATCGGAGCTTTTGACTGCGGAAATAATCCCGGAAAAAACTCCGATTTTTATTCTATCGATTCTACTTGTTCTTAGCGTCTTGCAACGGTTGGACTTTCCAGTAAACGGCGTAACGTTGATGCTGAACCAGATAAAAAGGAGCTAATCGAACGACGACCGGTTCGTTTGTTTTCGGATCGCGCATCGGGACGGTAAACCGCAGGGGCTGTCCGTCAACCGGTTTTATACAACACGTATCGCCGGGCTTTCCCGCTAAATACGGTACCGGAAAGACGGGAGCGTCTTTCAGCTGGGTGTTGGAACCGATATCCGATTCGGGCATTGAATCGCGTCCTAATTCACCGGCCAAAAGAACAGGACCGTAAAAGAACGAAACCGTGTTAGGATCGTCTTTTGATTCCCGAATGCGTAAAGAAACAGGCATGTTCAACTCAATGACGTCGCCAGAACGCCAGTCGGCGCGATGAATCCAAAGGGAATCGGAATTAATATCTGTACAGGCGTCCTTTCCGTTTACCGAAATCGCGGTTTTTCCGTCCAGCCATTCAGGAATCCGCAACGCAATAGCTCCGGTAAACTGACCTGAACAAACCGTAATTCGGACTTTTCCGTTTGCCGGATACTCCGTTTCCATGCGAACGGTTACGCCCTGCTGCGTCCAATTCAACTCGGAGGGAACAAATAGATTAATGTACAAGTTTGAAGCTTGATGAAAATAGATCGCGTCGTTAAATCGGGCGGCGTTTTCTATTCCCGTTCCTTGACAGCAGTACGGCTGATCAATATGCATCCGATAATCGCCCGGACGAAGGGAACAATGATATGTTCCGTAACCATGAATCGGTTCGATTTGCGCTAAAATATGATTGTACAAGGCGTTCTCAAAGTAATCGCCCAAACAGACCAGACGCAGACCAGAATTAGGGGTCGCGTTGTTTACAGCCGCCGACTGTTCAGAACCGGGAAAGCCCGTCTGTTCAATTAGATAGCGTGTAAGTTTGAGCATGTTGTTGGTATTGCATTCTTCTTCTGTTAACGGGGTCAACTGCGCGTTTCCCGTTCCAGCGGTTTCAACGTTGGGATTGCGAAGTTTTTCGTTAAATGAGTTTCCTCCATTTACAAAAGAATGCTTTTCAGTTACCAGACGCCAGAAATTTCCGGCTGCGGTTTGATACCGTTGATTTGCCGATTCTTTTCCCACTTTTGCCGCTCCAATCGCGCCTGCGATATGCGTATTGCCATGTAAACCAGACAGTCGATCTTTGCAATCGGCGTAGTTATCCGCCAAGGGCGATATAAACCAGTCCCGACAGAAAACGCGCGCAAATTCCAGATGTCTGGCGGCATTCGGATCGTCTTTGCTTTTTGCCAAAACATACAGATCGACTAACGCCTCGGCCATTCCGCCAAACTCGTTGCCGGGATTTTCGGTATGGTCGGTTCGAAGCATAAGTTCAATCTGATCTGGAGTCAGCTTTGCAATACGTCCCGCAAAATAATCGGACATTTTAACGGCGCATTGATACGCTTGTTCAGAATCACAATATCGTGCCGCGTCTATCAGACCTGCCATAATTTTGTGAATCGTATAGTATACAACCATTCCGTTATGCGGATCGGTTTCAAGACGGTCAAACATGGCTTTGGGAAAAGCGGCTAGATACCCTTCTCCCAAAGCCTGCTGGCATTGATCCAACGATTGAACCATGTATTCTACTTTTTGCTTGAAGGAATCATCAGAAGTTGCGGCGTACATTCTGGACGCAGCGGATAAATAATGACCGCCGAAATGCCCGGTAATAAATCCGTCATCCCACCCGCCGTAACTTTTTACGCCGTTAGGCTGCTCAATTTTCGCGTTACGTCGAAAAGGAACCAAAAGTCGATCCGGTTCCAGATTGCCGACAAAGGATTTTTGATGCAGTTGCTGAATTGTTTTCAACGGACTATCCAGCAGACGCGTTTGCGCGGGGGAAAACGATTGAAAAGAATCGTCCTGGGCAACAGTCGTATTCATGCCATCCATACCGAACAGGCACAGCAACGGCAAAACGGTACAGAACAGGGTAATTGGCGAAATAAATAATTGTTTGTACATACATTTCTCCTGATAATAAAACAACGTTAATAAAATGTTTATCTTTAAATTTTACGCTTGGCGATTATTAAAACTCCCGGTTTTACGGATTAAGGCGAAATAAAACGACTATTTTCTGGTAATACAAGCCGTAATATTTCAAGTGGAACCAAGTATAGTTTTATAGGAAAGGGCGTTATTTGTCAACCCCCCGGAAAGTACGTCAAGAGTAAATAATTCGTCTGGGATCGCAAAAAGAGATTGCGTATTTTCAATTTACGAAATTGACAATCTCTTTTGGATGTCGCATTGAACAGACGAACCGTTTGAACTCGGATACCAGGTTATCTGCATATACATTTGTCCAACACGATATTTAAAATCGGTGGTTTTCTGCAAAATCGGCGGGGTTCCTCAACGTAGGGAGGTTCCAACCGCCGATTGCTCTCAACGGGAGCGGTTCAGATTCCTTGTTTTGCCCTCGGCTCTACTCGCTTTTCAGTATCCCCTTGCTTTTTATATAGCAGCAATTATACTATTGTTATATGGAATCAGAGGAAATCCTGTTGAACAAAGCGATGGAACTGGGGGCGATTGCCGCCGGAATTATTCCCGCCGGACGTCCTGCCGGATTGGAACGATTTTATCGCTGGCTGGACGAAGGGTGCAGTGCCGATATGACGTACCTGTCTTCTCGACGAAACGCCTACGCAGATCAAAATAGTATTCTGCCGAACGTTCAGTCTTTAATGGTTCTGGTTTTTCCGCAACTTTCCCTCCCTCCGATGGCGGCAACCGCGCAGTCTGTTAAACAGCCCGCAGGTAAAATCGCTTACTACGCTCAGGGAGAGGATTACCATCGAACGATTCGGCTGGTTTTGAAACAGCTGGCCTCGCTTCATCGACAGCTTTATCCGGCAGGAAACTGCCGCGGGGTCGTCGATACCGCTCCGTTGCTGGAAAAAGACGCTGCGCTTTCCGCCTGCGTGGGGTATATCGGCCGGAATACGCTCCTTCAATGCGGAAAATACGGAAGTCGAGTTCATTTAGCCGTTTTGCTTTCCACCGAAAAATGGAAACGCCTATCGGTTACCGAAAAAAAGAAAAAAGACGCCCGCACCGGTTCGATTAATTCAACGCCGTCCGATTATCAAATTTCCCCGATGTTGTGCGGTGAATGTCGAAATTGTATTCAAGCCTGTCCAACCGGCGCGCTATCCGATTCCGGCTTGGACGCTCGAAAATGCCTTAGTTATTGGCTAATCGAACATCGAGGCGATATTCCCGACGAAATCGCGTTGAAAGCTGGAAATCGTTTGTTCGGCTGCGATACGTGTCAGGACGTATGTCCGCATAATCCGCGGGTAGCCGCCGAGTATATAAATATAGAATCAGTACTGTCCATGACAGCCGACGATTTTCAAACCCGGTTTGAAAATACGCCTGTTTCCCGCTGCGGGTTAGACGGGTTAAAACGAAACGCCGAAATTGTTAAACGAAACGCAAATCGTCAGGAATCGATTGGACAGAATTAAAAAGTCATAGGATAAGCAGAATAATATACATAATATACCATGAAAATAGCCGATTTTTTAGCACATCACGGAATTAATCGTAATCCCTTTGCCGAGGAAGACGCGCAGTCCGACAAGGTATTTCAATCGGGCTGTATCGATACAACTCGTCATCCCGCTTGGGATAAAATTTATGGAGACCCGTCTTTGCCGTCTACGTCCGTTGTTTTCGGTCAGAAGGGGTCGGGTAAAACCGCGCTGCGAATCCAAATGACCCGTTGTCTGGAAGACTACAACAAACAGCACCCGACGGAGAAGATATTTTTAATTCAGTACAACGACTTTAATCCCTTTTTGGATAGTATGCAAGATCGTTTTTCCAGAGGCTGGAAGAAGCCGGAAACGTTTTTGAAAAATTGGAAAGTTTGGGATCATATCGACGCGTTGCTCAGTTTAGCGACAACGGATTTAGTCAATCAGATACTTCAACAGCGCGATTCGGCCGGCAATCTTCCGCCGGAGCCGGACCTTCGTCAGCTTTCCGAATCTCAGCGGCGCGATATTTTGCTTTTAGACGCTCTGTACGACCAGTCAATTTCAGGGGGCGCCTATTCCCGCTGGACGCAATTGCGGCGTAAACTTGGTTTTTTCAACCTCGCTGCCTGGAAATGGGCGGTTTTGGCTATCGGCTGGTTTGTCGTCTTTTTGGGATTGAGTTACGTAACCTATGTTTATCAATGGCATCAAGGTGGAATGTTCGCCCGCATCGAATTTTGGCTATTTTTACTGTTAGGCTGTATACCTCTAGGATATAAATTTCTCTCCGCCTGGTGGCTTTCCAAAAAATTATGGAAAAATCTCCGTATCCGACGTTTTGAAACGGAGCCGATGCAGAAAATTCTGCGGAGTTTTACGCCGTCTCAACTTACCAATCAGCCGTTGCCCACTCAAAATCGGTCGGACGACCGCTACGCGTTGCTAGATAAATTGATTGGAATACTGCAGTCGCTGGGATACAAGGGGATTGTTGTTCTGGTCGATCGGGTTGACGAGCCGCATTTGATAAACGGAGCCGCTCCTTTAATGCGCGATTTAATCTGGCCGATTTTGGATAATAAATTGCTTAAATATCCGCAAATTGGATTCAAGCTGTTACTTCCGGCAGAATTGTATTCTTACGTGTTGAAAGAGAATACGGAGTTTAAAGAGCGCAGCCGTCTGGATAAGCAGAATACGATTCCGGCTTTGGATTGGACGGGAGAATCGTTATATGATATGATCAATGCGCGTTTGGCCGCCTGTTCCGATACCGGTTATACGGAGCAATCGCCCGAAACGCTGGATATGTTTTTCGATAATCCACAGGAAAGAGAGCATATTATCTCTTCTCTGGAAAGGCTGGGAACGCCGCGAAAAGCCTTCCGATTTCTCTACGATTTAATCGTAGAACACGCAAACAATCATACCGACCAAAATCCCGAATGGAAAATCCCGGTAACGAAATTCGACGATTTTCTTCGGTATTATCTGAAGAATATGTCTTGACAATCTGGTTTTGTCAGTTATAATTGACTATTGGGATCTATCCGGTAATCTGGGTAAAGTTTAAAATAGTTTGTACTAAAATCGGTTAGATTTTCGTATAGAATCCAGGAAGAAGGATTAAACCTAATGTATCGATTATTCCGATATAGAGGTTAGTCTACAGCGCGAAATTGCAAGTCAAAAGCAGCATTGCAATTTTGACTTCCTTTAAAAATACGAGAGAGTACCCCCCTATAATTATAACTATATAAATTAGAGAATGTCTTTAATACGGAAAATCCTGTTGCTTTTACTGTTGCCGCTTTCATGGGGAATGATCGAGCTGGCGTCAGGGCAAATATTTTCTGATTTGGACATCCCTTTTACCGAAGAGGACCCCGAAGAAGACCTCGAAGAAGTCTTACCGGAAAGTACAAACAACGCGGATTTGTCCGAAAGCATCGAGTTGGTACCCGCTCCGTTTGCCAAGGAACTCAATCTTCCGACGCCCAAATTCCGAATTCGTCCGTGGCGTTTGGAGAATCTTCGTCATAACAATAATCAGACCAGTGCGGTTTCGCCGCCGGCGTGGCTATCTCCAGAATCGTTGGAATCGTTGGACGACTTGATTTCGCCCGATTACCTTTTTGCCGTTGCATCGACTCATTCTTGGGGACGATTTAATGCGGGGGCATGGAAAAAAATTCGCGTGATTCGAGAATCGCCGATTTTAGAAGACCGTAAAAAAAGTTCGATTCAATCAACGGCGGACTACGTAATAACGCTTTCTGATAATTCTCCCGCCTATTATAAACTGACGTGGGAATCGTCGCTCAGCGGAGCGGGACGTCGCTGGAATGCGGCTCCGAAATCAATGGAATCCAATTTTTGGGATGAATCGGTTGACTTAAAGCCCGTTAAATTTGTTACAAAAGCAGATTTAGCCTTGGAATTGGAAGGGGTTAAATATCCCTGTCATTGGGAACAGATTACCTTTGAAAATCTCCAAAAAAGAGTCGAGGTTAAAACCTGGCGAAGTGATTCCGGTCCACGTTTCCCCCAAATATTACGTCAGGAACGCAAAGTCTATCAAAAGGCCGTCAGTTCGGTTGCTTCCAAAATCGGAGCCGCTAATTCCGACACGGTAAAACCAATTATGGAATGGCAGTTTCAGGCTAGTTCAATTTATACCTTGGCTCCGACCCCGACGCCCTATTCAATGCTGGGAAAAGTTCATCAAGTTTGGAAAACCGAACAGGAAGACGAAACGGCCTCGGGAAAAATTCTAACGACTTCCCTGATTAGCCTATCCGTACCGGGCGAGGTAATTTCTTTTCAAACCCGGCAGTTGGACACGCAGGGACAGGTGGTAGATTTAACCTCTGGAATGGTAACCGATTTCGGTGTTACGCCCGATTGCGGAGCTAATAAAACACGCAAGCCGCTATTCAACTTCCGAGCTTGGCGAACCAACAATCCCCTGTTGCGGTAAGATTTCTGGCAAAAGAATCCTGATAATATCCGGGAAAAGAATCTGTAAGAATCTAGGGAAAGAAGCTGATAATATCCGGAGAAAGAATCCTATAAGATTCAGGGAATGAACATCTGTTTCAAAAAAAGTTTTCCCCTTGTCCTTCCCCGCCAAACAAAATTTGGACTGTGGAAAAATCGCGTTCTATTACTGATTTTGTTTTATCCATTCGGAAATAACCCAGCCGACTTTTGCCAAAGAAAGAGCGGAACAATTTTCAGGCACGTCGTTACAAGTGTGCCAAGACGGATAATCAAAATCAATTATATCGATACAGGGAATCCCTCCTAAATCGTGAAGCATCAAATGATCATCTGATATATAATATTTGGAGGCGGGAATAAATTCCTTGACGTTGAGTTTTTTGGCAATCGCCCAAATTTGCCGCGCAATTGGACTGCTGTCCCGCCAGGAAATAGAAGTTCGTTCGTAATAGATTTGTAAATCGGCGTCCCCAATCATATCTAAAAGAACACCGTAAACGTATTTATATCCTCGGTGAGGATTATTCTTATATTCGGAGGCGAAAAACTCCGAGCCGACGAAAAAACGTCCTTCCGGCGAAAAAAGAAATTCTTCGGCATCCAAAAAGACGAAATCGACCCCCAAAGCGGCGGACGGATGAGATACGGTTTTGCTCTGAACTGGCTGATTGATACGGGAAGATTCGGACGAAACGATCGTATCCATCATATTTCCCAGTTCCATCAATAACGCGGTTCCGCTTGCCCCGTCGTTGGCTCCGACAAAGACTCCCCGCGGGTTGGTTTTATCCAAAAAAGGAAACGGAAGCGTATCGTAATGCGTGCACAGTAAAATCCGATTGGTTCGTTCTGGTTTCCAATGGACGATTAAATTACAGCCCGGCGTTTTGGCTCCGGTTTGCGGATTCGGGTAAACAAACTCTTGTCTTTCAATCGTACAGGGC
>CAYZMZ010000132.1:0-8210 GCA_964479655.1 uncultured Planctomycetaceae bacterium | reverse complement strand
GGCAGTCCCAGTCCAATTCCCGGCTTGCCAATCGCGGCTTGATACACCGTTTTTTGGAATAGCGGGGCAGGGGATCGTTTCTTTTTTTGGACGGCGATTCCGGCTCCGAAATCCCGCACGGAAAGAATCGTTTTTCCGTCTCTTTTTGTCAAGGAAAGAATAATTCGATTGTCCGTTCCCCCCGCGGCAAACTTGCAGGAATTATCGATTAAATTCCAGATAACCTGTTCCAAGGCGGCAGAACGTACTTTTTGTATATAAGTCTGATGCGGCGATTCGATCGATAATTCCAACGTCATGCCGGTTATTTGCGTTCGAGCAGACAGGCGCGGGAAAATCTGGGTTAGCCATAAATTCAAGTCAATCGCTTCAATCGCCTCAATCTGTTTACCTCGATATAAGCGGCTGAAAGCCATCAGATTTTCGATTAACGTCGTCAACCGGATGGATTCGTGATGAAGCGTTCCGATATACTGTTTGCTTTGCTGGGGGGAAAGCATGTCTCCGTCAAGCATTTCAGAATAAAGTACGAAAGTCGTTAAAGGCGTTCTTAATTCATGGGAAACCGCAGCTACAAATTCTTCCCGCCGGGCAGACAGGCGAATCGCTCCAAAAAGGAGGAATCCCAAGGCGAGATAGGCGACAATTGTTCCTAACCAGGCGGCTGATAAAAGCCAGAATAACGCTCCGTGATTGGCGGCAGAATTAAACTGACGAATTTTTTCCGGCGGCCACGCTCCGGGTTCCAGACGCAAAGGCAAGGACGCCAGACGATCGGGAGAATACGTATCGTCTTGTTCAGTTGGAATAAATCGGGCGTCAGGAAACAGGTCGGCGATTTCATTTTTCATCAGTTTGAATAATTCCGCCTGATTGATAATAATCCCCTCGCAAAGCATTTCAGCGGACGTCTTGCGTACTAAAACCAGCGTCTTATCCAGTCGAAGGGGAATCAAAAGCGATACCGCCGCCGGGGAAGTCGGCGAGGCAGTTGCGGGAATCGATTCGCTTTTAACCGATGCGGCCGCTTTACTTTTTTCGAGTATCAAAGGCGCGGCTTGCTGACGAGTTTGAAAGGTCATCGAATTTTGTGCGTGCGCGAAATTGAGGGTATTGTTGGCAACAAACTGCTGTCGTTGAGAGAGTTCCTGATTCGCGTTGTTTAATCCAGCGTTATTTAAGCCTGCGTTGTTTAAGTTGGTATTGTTTATATTGATGTTGTTTAATCCAGGTTTGTTTATATTGCCATCCATCTCAATGGCGGGGATAGAAATTGTTTGTTCAACCGGCATTTGAATAATATTGTTTTGAACCGATAGATTATTGTTTTCCTCTGGAATCGCGCATGGGAGAGCGGATTGGATTTTATCGAGGTATTTTAGTTTATCTATTTTTGAGAATACGTCTGATTTATAGCCGGGGGAGAATTGCCATTGATTTTGCCGGTCGATTTGAAAATAGCTTTCGATCCATTTTTCTGCCGGGACAGAAATCCGACGGCGATTTTGAATCGGTCGCAGACTTTCTGACATTTGTAAACCAGAAACAAATGTATCCAACCGCCATAGCGCGACCGAACAGTCTTGCTGGATTAAATTGGATATTTGAGTTTGATACGCTTTCCATTCCAATTTATAGGCAATATAACTGACAACGCTCATTGAAGCTAGAATCAGGATTCCGGCTATCAGGTATCCGATTGCAGCACGCCAGATTTCTGTTTTTGTGTTCATAATAGTTTTATGATGACTACTTTATTTTCCCATCGACGCCGTTTTGATTTCGCCGTCGTATGGAGAAAAACTCTCCTGTTTTACCGATTACGGCGAAATGAAACGTCTGTTTTATGGTAATATAAGTCGGGAAATTTCAAGTGGAAGGGGGATAATTGATGCTGTACCCCTGACCGCGATGGGTAACGATGGTTATATCCTCTGGTAACTTTTCGCGTAATCGTACGATGGTAATATCTACAGTACGGGTATTGATTCCATAGGGTTCTAAATCCCAAACCCGGCGGAGTAATTCATCTCGTCCGACGATAATTCCCCGTTTGATGATCAGGTATTTTAAAACGGCGAACTCTTTATCGGTAAGAATAATCTGTATAGGTGAACTCTTTTTCTCGCGATTAATGATAATCGCTCTGGTTTGCGGATCCAGACAGATAAATTCCGAAACGGGGATTGTTTCAGGTGTATCATCACAGCCCGCAGTTCGGCGTAAAATCGCATTGATTCGGGCGTCTAATTCGCATAAACTAAACGGTTTAACGATATAGTCATCTCCTCCGCAGGTCAACCCCGCCACCCGTTGCCGTTCTTCGCCCAAGGCGGTCAGAAACAAAACCGGTAATTTATGATACGTTTGCCGAACCGTTCGCAGCCAGTCCAAGCCGTCGCCATCGGGCAAAACCCGATCCAGTAAAATCAGTTCCAACTGCTGCGTTTGAAGGTATTGTTGTGCCTGGGCGAGCGTTCCCGCTTCCAGCACTTTCCAACCGACAATACGCAGGTAATCGCATAGGGCGCGGCGGATAGCCGGATCGTCTTCAACAGCCAGTAAAGGATTTGTCATGGGCTAAATTACGGTATGAAAAATACGTATCGATTCTAATACATATATATTAATTGTGAAAAATTCAAGTTAAGCAGAAATGTTTCTCTGTGTACTAATACCGCTTGACTTTTTCCGGTTTGTATACGGATTCTACATGAAATTTCCCGGTTTTATTTTCATAAACCAGTCGTTTCATTTCGCGCCCTCTCGATCAAACAAAGGACTGTTTAATTCGGGGCAGGAGAAATCGAAACGACGTCAAGCAGAAAAAATCACGTAGTTATAGTATAATCTATTGTAACAGAAAAATGAGGAAAGAAAATCCCGGTTTATGTAACAGAATGGTAACAATCCATCTAACGGCGTAAATACGGTCGATATTTTAGGAAAAATCAAGAAAATTAAAAATATTTCTTAAATTTTACGATTTTTCTTCAAATACCCCTTGTAAGATTCAAAAAAGGTGGTATGTTATTGATAATAATTATTAAATGACTTTACTTTCCATTTTTTATAGGAGATTTTTCATGGCTAAATTTGTTTGCAAGGTTTGTGGTTACGTTTTTGAAGGCGACGAAGCTCCGGCTAAATGCCCGCAGTGTGGTGCTCCAGCCAGCAAGTTTGAGAAGAAGGAATGCGCTGCTTCCTCCTGTGCTGCAACGGCAGGCAAGGGCGTTGGAATTGACTTCGCAACGGTTCATTCAATCGGAGCGGGAAAAGTTGAAGACGCGGAAATTATGGAAGGACTTCGCGCTAATTTTACCGGCGAATGCACGGAAGTCGGAATGTACCTGGCTATGAGTCGTCAGGCGGATCGGGAAGGCTACCCGGAAGTTGCCGAGGCGTATAAGCGTTACGCTTTCGAGGAAGCTGAACACGCCGCCAAGTTTGCCGAACTGCTGGGAGAGGTTGTTGTTCCCTGCACGAAAACTAATTTGACCATGCGTGTTGAAGCTGAAACCGGTGCCTGTGCGGGTAAAATGGAATTGGCAAAACGCGCCAAGGAATTGGGTTTCGACGCTATTCATGATACGGTTCACGAAATGGCGAAGGACGAAGCTCGACACGGAAGCGGTTTCGCCGGTCTGCTGAAACGATTCTTCTAATTGCGAATCTGGTAAGATAGTTCAGAGTGCGGGAGCTTGCTTCCGCACTCAACCGTTTCCGTCAACCTGAGAAAATTACGGGAAAACGCGGGGGCGGGGATTGGGGATTGGGGAGCGGGGAGCGGGTTTTCTATTCCCTATTCCCTAATCCCTATTTTCTATTCCCCAATCTCTAATCCCTAATCCTAACCCTTGATTTATGATTTATTTGATTTATGTATTTTCGCTTGGTTTGAGAATCCGTTTAACGACAATACGCAAGTAACGGATAAATTCTTCCCGTAAAAATAGAGAAAATACCGCCGAGTTGGGGAGATTCTATTCGCGTCCTATTGAATTTTTGTCGTTCGTCAGTCAAATTCGTCGTTCGTCAGTCAAACCGGAACGCCTACCGCTTGACAGTATTGTTTGCTCGTCTATAATATATTTATATGATGTTTTTTACTATGACCACGTGATTTTTCCTTCGACGCGGTTTTGATTTCGTCCTGCCGGAAGAACGGTCTTCCCTTTTTTATCGAACAGGGCGAAATGAAACGGCAGGTTTGTTGTAATATAAACCGGGAGATTTCAAGGGGAAACAGTAGATATATGTGTCGTTCCAACCTTAAAAGGAGTATTTACATGTCAGAAAATATTGTAGAATTAAACGAAGGGAACTTTACGCAGGAAGTTCTGGAAGCTCAAGGTCTGGTTATGGTAGATTTTTGGGCGACCTGGTGCGGTCCGTGCCGAATGCTGGGTCCGACGATAGAACAAATTGCCGACGAAAAGCGTGCCGGCGTAAAAGTATGCAAGCTTAATATTGATGACGCCCAGTCAATCGCCGCTCAGTACGGTATTTCCAGCGTTCCGAGTATTCTCTATTTCAAAAATGGCGAAGTCGCAGAACGGTTTGTGGGCATGCAATCCAAAGGGCGTCTAACAACGGCGTTGGAAGCCTTGGGCTAATTCACAATGCTCGACGGGCAAAACGATAGCCGCTGCAACACGATTCTTCAGGTTATTCCGACTCTTAATCGGGGCGGAGCAGAGAGACAATGCGTAAATTTGTCTACTGGGTTGGCGCGACGCGGGTACAACGTTCATCTGGCGTTGCTGACCCAATCGCGCCCGTCGGCTGACTATCGGAATTGCTTGCCGCATCAAAAAAACGATTCTTTGGAACAGGAATTACTGGACGCCGGGGTTGTAATCCATTTTATTGGAAAGCGATTTAAGCTGGACCCCGTCGCGCTGCTGCATTTGATAGATGTAATTTCTGAGATAAAGCCTCAAGTCGTTCATTCATGGCTTTTTGCGGGTAATTGCTATTCCCGTGTCGCGGCGGCGTTGTCTGGGGTGGAAAAAATTTTTGCTAACGAACGTTGCGTTGATCCATGGAAATCGTCCTGGCAACTGGCGATCGACCGTTTTTTAGCCCGCTCTTGTCAGGCGATTACGACCAATTCTGCGGCGGTTGCTGACTTCTATGCCAAAAATAAAATCGGCACGTATTCAAACCAAAACAAATCCGTTCAAAATAACTCCGACCTAAACAAAATAGAACCGTTTACGGTCATTCCGAACGGAATAGATGTATCTAAATTGATTGAGCAGTCAGGACGAGAATCCAGAGCGGATATTTTATCCGAATTAAATCTGCCGTCTAACGCGATTGTTATCGGGATTGTTGCTAGAATGTGGCAACAGAAAAGACTCAAATGGGCGATCTGGTCGATGGATATATTGCATCGCTTAAATCCCAACGCGCACATGGTAATAATTGGAGACGGTCCGCAAAAACAGGCTTTGATGCGGTATCGGCAGTTGTATCAATCTGAACAATTTGTTCATTTTTTAGGCGTTAGGAACGACGTTCCCCGATTGATGAAAACCTTCGACGTTCTCTGGCTAACCAGTTTATATGAAGGTCAGTCCAATGCGGTTTTAGAGGCGATGGCTCTGGGCGTTCCGGTGGTCTGTTCGACTATTGAGGGTATAACGGAGATAATCACGCATCAAAAAAACGGTTTTCTGGTAGACCCCAACGATATTCCCGGATTCGCCCGATGGACGACGCAACTGCTGGAAAATCCGCAGTTGAGAAACGCGGTTATCGCTGCAGCCTCCGATACGATCGAAAAGCAGTTCGATTTGGAAACCATGATTTCCCGATATGAACAATTGTATACTTCGTAAAACCGTTTATCACCGAACAAATTACAACAACTGGATAATCTTAATAATTACGGAACAAATTATAACCTGAATATATAATAACCGGAACATATAATAACCAGGAAATCTTATTAATCAGGTACAAATAATTACGGGTGAATCCATGGACTGCGATAATCTCGCGCCAGTAAAGCGTTGGCTTCAGGGCAATTTTCAACGGTAAAGGTTTCCGGATTCCATTCCAGAGAAACGCCGGACAGCTGGGTGGACAGATTGCCGAGAATACAGCAAACCGTAGAAATACAGCCGTCTTCTATATCGGAATGAGGGCGTTGACGGTCAACAATTCTAGCCAAAAAGTTCCACATGTGCGCCCGGTTGGCTCCGGCGTACTGCGTTTCCAAGCCCGGTTCTGTTTTATCGCTTGGGTATTTGTCAAACTCGGTTTCTGCCTGGCGAGAAATATGATCGTTGCTGTTTTTTGATTTAAAATCGTATCGGCAGGGACTGGCTTTGAGCGTTCCTTTCGTTCCGTATAACGTTGCAGCCCAGGGGAATTGAGCATCGCGAACCTCAGACCAATGACGATGTTCCCATGTAACGGTTAGGTCGTCAAAACCCCAGGTAATATTTTGTGTATCAAAGGTATTACAAACACTGTTCTTATTTACAAAGATTCCTCCGTTTCCGGTAATTCGACGGGGCCATTTTTTGTCGAGTATCCAACGAACCATATCGAAAATATGAACGGCCATATCCCCCACGGTTCCGTTTCCGTATTCTCGCCGAATACGCCATCTTTTTTGGTGGATTCCGGGATAATAAGGCAGCAGCGGCGCGGGACCGGTCCACATATCAAAGTCCAGATAATCAGGTACATCAGCCGGATTTTGACTTATAAACCCGGTTCCCCAGTCGCAGTAGGTATTGACGTTGGCTATCTGTCCGATAGCTCCCGAGTTGATAAATTTGTTTTTCGCCTCAATTAATACCGGAGTACTCCGACGTTGTAATCCAACCTGTACAACCCGATTGTATTTCCGCGCGGCGTCAAGCATGGCTTTGCATTCTTTGACATCAACACCGATAGGTTTTTGTACATAGACATCGCAGCCGGCTTCGCAAGCGGCTATCATGTTAAGCGCATGCCAATGATCCGGCGTTCCGACTAAACAAACGTCCAGTTTCTCTTTCCGCAGCATTTCCCGGTAATCTTTATACAGATTGGGAACCTGTTTATTTGCCTGTCTTTGGGCGACCAATTGTCCGGCTTGAGCTAAAACGTTGCTGTCGACCTCGCATAAAGCGACCACCTGAATTTTATCGCCTCCGCATTGAATTAGGCGGAACAGATCGCTTTTACCGTACCAGCCGCAGCCGATTAAAGCCGCGCGAAGCGGTTTTCCCTCCGCATACCATAGTTTGGCATCTTCGTTGTCTTGGGCAGAAACAGACGTCTGGTTATCAGCCGTTTCGGAATAGCCCTTGTTTTGCACGGCTAATAAACCAGTGCCGGCAACAGAAAGGCTGCTAATCTTCAAAAAATCGCGTCGGGTTGTCATTGCATTTTCCTCGGAAGGTTATCAAAAATACGAATATCGCTGTCTTTCCGTCGATTATAATAGGAATATCGATAAAAGTCAAGGGAAAGGTGCAAATTCCGCTTGAAATTTTCCGACTTATATTACCATAAAACAGCGGTTTCAATTTGTCTTAAATTAAAACGGGGTGATTTTATTCATACGGCGGCGAAATCAACACGGCGTCGAAAGAAAAATCAAGTATTCATCGTATAATCCCGGTTGATATAGACAAAATAAAAAAATTGCTATGGACGAAAAAGGGAATTTTTGCTAGAATCGTGGTCAGTAATAAATATTATATCATTTTACTTGCCCCTGAATATCATGTCGAAACGTGAATTTATTTCCCGCAATGAGGCCCAGCCCCCGTTTTTTATCGGAGTTGATTTGGGTGGAACGTATACAAAAATTGGTTTGGTAGATGACTGCGGACGCTCTCTTGCCTGGGTTGAAGAGCCAACCTGTACCGCCGACGGTCCGGAAGAAGTAGTCGTTCGGATGGCTAAATCGATTCATAAATTGATTGCTCGTACCAACTTAAAACCCAGTGATATTGCACGGGTCGGCTTGGGAACACCGGGAATATTGGATTTTTCGGCAGGTAAGATGGTCAATCCGACTAATTTTCCCGGCTGGAGCGGATTCCCCATTCGAGATCGTCTTTCGTCCTATTGCGCGTTGCCGGTATCGTTTGTCAACGACGCCTCGGCTGCGGCGTACGGTGAGTTTTGGATTGGTTCCGGTCAGCAGTTTCATTCAATGGTTATGCTGACTTTGGGCACGGGAGTCGGCTGCGGAATTA
>CAYZMZ010000131.1:0-8276 GCA_964479655.1 uncultured Planctomycetaceae bacterium | reverse complement strand
CTCAGGCAGATAAATCCGTAGGGAGCCAGTTTGCGAATATACTGAGAATTGTTGGTACCGTGAATTCCGATTTTTGCGTGATTCGGATCGCTTAAACAGGTTAGCGTCATAAGCCGATTTCCGTAAGGATTGTTCGGGTCGTTGGAACCGTAAGTCGTTCCGTTGTTGCGGTATTCAGGATCGATAATCTTTTCATTGATAATATAATCGCCTGCCATTTTGGGACAATCCGCTCCCTGACCGATATGGAATGTACCGGCATAAATGCTTTTTTCGGTATCGTCTGACAGCGGGAGCCACAAAGTCAGTTCAGATTTGCTCAAATGAACTTCCGCATTGAAGGGACCTCGAACGACTTTTATCGCCGCACCGGGCTGAACATGATACGGAGAATTTAATCCATTGAGCTTAGCGAGCAACTGCCATGGAATTTGATATTCAGCAGCAATCGAACTGATTGTATCGCCGGGCTGTACTATATAAGGGTTAAAATATTTTTCAGGGTGCAAATAAACGACCTCGCCCGCTAATTTCATGAGCATTAAATGAATCTGATTTTGCTCTTCCTGCGTAAATTGGGGTGCATTGTACCATTTACTCAGTACTTGGAGAGTAGGAAGTATTTCGCCTTGATTGATTTTGGCTTGTGCCTGTTGAATAAAATTAGCGGCAATTGCGCGATTGGGATCGGCATTGGGAATTGAATTTGTACTTGCGGGAGAGTCAAAGGCGTTGGGGACGGGATTGGAGTTCGGATTGGAAACCGTTTCGCCTGCTGGAATGGTTTGTCCCGGGTTGGCAGGGTAAATTTCGGAATACGGCGGCTGCGAAGCGGGTGTATTTTGAGTTGCTTGTACTGCCGCGCTTGGATCGAAGGCCGCAGAACTGCCATACGGAGCGGAAACCGGTGCGCTTTGCAGGTTTTCTTCCGGATAAGCGGGAAGCATCAAATCGCCTGATTGAGAATTATTTTGGAACGGGGTATTGATTTGTGCCGCGTTTCCGGGATAATTAGAATCAGTAGCTGGCGTTGCGGGAATTGCCGGAGCGGTATTTCCCATGTCGCTGGGCAAGGGAATGTCTTCCGTATTGCCGGAATCTGCATTGCTCTTTCCGCCTAAAAGCGAGGCGATGGATTCAGCGCGTTCGTTGGCAGGAGTATTTACGTAATAATAGGCTCCCAGAAAAACGGCGGATAGAAAAACGGCAGACAACAAAATGCGTAATGATTCCAACATAATTTTAGCTCAACCGAAATGAAATTTAATATTCAGGAGTTACAAAAATGACTAATTGCAATTGTTCAAACCATAATTGCGGAAATGACCGACCGCTTCAGGATTGGGAATATCCCGACGAAAACGAATCTACCTACGATTCCGCAGACGATTCGGACGATTATGATTCCAACGATGATTCCGATGAAAATATTATAGTTCGATGCCCTCAATGCGGCACCGAACTATACGACGACGATACGATTTGTCCAAAATGTGGACAGATGATTACCGATTCGGGTAAGTCCGTCTCTATTTGGGTGATTATCCTATTTGCTGCTGCCGTAATAGGATTAGTATTCGGTATGATCAGTTTGTAGGACGAAACCAGAACAACCGGTTTTTTATCAGCGATAGACGGACAAGAGAGAACTTTTGTCCGAAATCGTTTTTATACTGGCTCCACTTGACTTTTCCCGGTTTGAATAACAAACCTTAGTCGTTTCATTTCGCCCTGATCCGTAAAACAGTGAGTATTTATTCCTACGGGGGCAAAATCAAAACGACGTCAAGAAGAAAAATTCATGTAGTAATAGTATAACCTTGCGTCATATTACACAATAATTCAGAATAAATCCATATCAATTTTGAAAAAAAGTTTATTCAGACAGAATTTTTTCAAATTTTTCTTTCCAAACTGAACCGCCTAAATCAGGATGGAGCAGTTTAATCAGATTAATCATTTCTCTCGCTTGTTTCTTTTGCCCATTTTGAACTAAAAGACGAGCAATTTCGTATTTTGCCTGATACCAGTTTTCCGAATAGGACTTGGTATGAGCGGCGACGGAACGCCATTGATTTAACGCCTCAACGGTATCACCGGATTGGGTTAGAGCTATGGCGTATCCTTTTTGAACGGCGGCGTCTTGAGGAAATTGCTTGGCTTGTTGCTGATATAACTTCAAAGCGGAATCCGTTTGATTGCTGTAGAGCATCATTTCAGCTTTCCGACGTTGAAGAGTCTGTTTAACGGAATTATCTAAATTGGGCTGCTGTTCAATAAGCGAGATGGTTTTTAATACTGCCTGCGCGGCGGCTGGACGCGTTTGCTCGGACATGGATTCAACTTGCGCCCCCCATTGTTTAGCGACCGCCAACAGAAGTTGAGTATCGGCTCCAGCCAGTTGATTCATTAAACCTAACGCCTGATCGGTTTGCCCTGAAGTAACCAGCAAGGAAATCAAAACGGCGGAGGCTTGGGCACGCCATTGAATTAATTCGGGAGTTTGTCCTGCGTTTTGCGGATTTTTTAGAGCGGATTGAAGTTTTTCGATTGCCGTCTGAATTTGAGCGGTATATTCCGACTGCCAGAACGATTCGTGAATTAGTACTTGTCTGGACGCGGCGGCGGAGACATATTTGTTAAATTGGATAATATAGCGACTTGCCATTGCAGCGGTATCTCGTCCTTCTGTTTTTCCGTTTGATAAATCTGTATCGGCCGCTTGCAAGGCGGTTTCTAAAATGGATAAATAGGATTCTTCTGTTCCTGCCATGGAATCCAACAAACCGCAAAGCTGTTCGACCTGTTGAGCGGGTTGGGTGTTGAACAGACAAACTTGAAGTCGTTGTTTGCGAATTTCCTCGATTGAGGGCGACTGCGGAAACAGGGAAATATATTCATCTAATAGTTTTGTATACTGATGTATCGAGTTCGGATTGTCTGATTTGATGAGTTTTCCCGCATGAAACAAAGCGGATTTCAGAGCGGAAGCCGCTTGCGGATTTTGCGGATAGCGGCTTGCGGCGGATTCAAACAGTTCAATCGCTTTAAGATGGTCGTTTTGTTGATGTGCAACGGCGGCGGCGATATATCGGAACTGGAAGGCCTGGGATTGAGCGGCGGATTTATCGAAAGTCGGGTCTGGGACAGAGGAATTATCGGCGGCGGCGATTTTTGCCTCTAAAACTTTTGCTCCTTTGAGATACATTTCTATAGACTGAGCAAATTGACCCGAACGAAACAGATTTTCAGCGGCCAGAGTAATCATCGAAACGTCAACCGAATCGGAATCAGACGGAATATCGGTTGAATTTCCGTTTTCTGCTCCCGTTTGAGCGTTTAGCGATTTCAGGGCAATGGCGGAGAGAATTTGCTGCGCGCTTTGAGCGTAAAATCCGGTATCGTACCGCCGCATTAAATCCGCCCATTGAATAATCGGCTCCATTTTAGCGTTGTTACCGTCTGACGACGATTGATTGGTATCCATTTGAGCAAGCATGGATTTTAATACAGCCAGGTGAGCGGCATCGTCGTGAGGATCGGCTTGGGAAAAGGTATTGATAAGCTGCTGATACAATTGATTCTGCAATTCGGCGGCTGCGGAAGGGTCTGTTTTGGTAAGTAAGTTGAGTTTTTCCGCCTGAAAATCGAGTGCAAGTTCAACCGGCGGCTTTTGTTTGGACAGCATAAAATCAATAGCTTGTCCGGCAAGATGGGTATCGCCGGATAATCGGGTCGCGGTTACCCGAAGCAGGCGGGAAACCCAAAATAACGGGTCGGAAGACGATAATCCGCTCAGCTTTTTTAATCGGTCTAACGCTTGATTGATCGAATCCGCGCGTTCTGGACTGTTTTCCGGATAGCATTGAGCCAGCGATATTAAAATCTGCGCTTGTAAATAACTGATCTGATTACTAAATTGATTGATCGCTCTTTGATCTCCGAGAGAATTACGTGGTTCGCTTATCGACAGTTGCTCTAATTTTCGTCCGATTTCCGTTGCCTGACGTAAATGATTGAGAGCGTCTTGCTTGATTTTTTCGTCCGTTGGTCGTAACTGAACGTTTAAGGCGCCTAATTCTCCCGCGTTTTTTTGCTCGACAAGCTGAGCGTAAAGAACCCGGCTTCGGGCGGGGCTGTCGCTGTATTGGGCGAGAAAATCTTCCGCCAGCTTTTGGGAACGAAGATAGAACTTTTCCTGCTGATTCGCGTCTGCAATCAAGGCCTGCTGACCCACAATATCTATCAAGGCAGCGGTCAGACGGGCTTTATTTTCTACGAAGTCGCTTTCCTGCTGACGCGTATTTTCCAGCATTTCAAGCTGATCTTTCAAATATATTTCCGCCAAACGAAACAGACGCATCTGGGAAACAGACTGAACAAAATCGGCATCGTAAACGCTATTTTCCTGCTGAGCGAATAAAACGCCCGATGGTAGTATCGTCAGAATAATAGCTATAAAATATTTTAGCATGAAATATCCTATTATCGTTTTCAAATTTTAACAAATTATACTGTAACTACGTGATTTTTCCTCTTGATGCCGTTTTGATTTCGCCTCATAAATCGAAGTAAATCCTTGATTTATCGATTAAGGCGAAATGAAACGGCTGGTTTATGGCTATATAAACCGGAAACTCCAAGTAGAACCAGTATTTACTATGGATTATAGCAATCAATACAATTTATTACAAGACCGCTTATTTGTATATTCCTTCGGAAAGAAATAATCAGCAATCGGCGGTAGCCGTCTGGAGTTCGCGGAGCTTGCTCCCGTTCCCAACTGCGTAGCGGTTAAACGGATTCTTTCTTGACCTCGGGCAGGTGAATCGCGCCCGCTTTAGAATACCGTATGGGGTTATAATTGAAAAGAGGGTTTTGATAACCAATATACTTATAACCATTGTATACAGAAAAACCGTTTCGCTTTTATCAAGGCAAAACGGTTTTGTTTGCAAGGGGGTAAGTATTTTTGACTTTTCAGTTCAGATTAAAAATTGATCTGGAACGAGGCGGCGACAACGTTGATTATTCCATTTGAATCAGCGTAGGTGCCGTAATTGTAATGGTTATTGGAAACAACGTAGTCTAACATTAAACGGATATGAGTATTCAAATGCCAGTTTAAGCCGAAGGTATGGTCGTACATTGTACCGGATTTAGCTGCGTTAAAATCGGATAAATCAAACCAGCTAAAGCGATAGGCGATTTGCCATGCTCCGGGACTGACCAGAAGTCGGCTGTTGTCGCAGCGTCGCGCAAACGGGCAATTAACGTCGTTTCGGGTGAGAGTTCCGGTTCCCTTTTGATAATTGTAATGTTCTCCGGTGAGCCAATATCCAGCCTGAACGTATCCGCCTGAAATGGTAGAACTGTTTTGGTCTGAAAGTTTTAACCAGTAAAATTCGGACTGAATCGCTAAGCTCCTCCAAGCCCAGATAAGTTCAAGACTAAAGGCGTTGAGAGAACGAACGTCTTTTATTGCTCCTGTCGAAAGAGAAGTCAGACCCAGTCCGTATTCCGGCTTGGCATCGAATTGCAGGGCAGTCGATTCGTTGCGCGTTTTATAGGCGTAGCTTCCTCCCAAGTGGAGAAATGAACCTTCAAGGGGATTTTCGTAGATTAAAAAGGCAAGTCGGCCGATCAAATCCACGCCATCTCGGTCGTCAGACGGTTTGATTCCTTTCGTGTCGTAGACTCCAAGATTCCAAAGATAATTCTTTTTTTCGCTCCAATTTCCAATAGAAATCCCCATTGAACGATCTCCGAGATTTTTAGTAATGGCGTTGGTTGGAGTTGAACGTTCGATAAACCAGGTATAATTTGAACTTGTCAGACAATCCAAACTGTAGGCTTCCTTATAATAACCGGCTTTAATACCGGACAGGAACGGAAGTTTTTCAACTTCGATGTAGGTATCTTTGAAAACGGGATCGGCGGCGAAGTCAACTTCGAATTTGTACTTGAATTGCTCCATGAAATCTCCCGAAACGTTTAAGCGGGCGCGTCGGAACTCCGAGCCGTTTTCGCAGTTTCCGATGGCGTTTTTACTGACGTCGTTCTGATTGAATGCGCCGGTATCCATTTGGATACGACCTCCGACTTTAACCGTCGGCTTTGAACTGTCCTTTTTTTGCTTTTCCGCATTCTTTTTTGCCTGACTTTGTTCTGATTTTTCCAAGTCAGCAATTCGACTCTCCAGCGTCGCTAAATAACCGGATTTTTCAGCGGCGGGAACTTCATATACCGTACTTTCGACGGACGCGGATTCCGATAAAACTACAGAATCCGGGGTTTGAGCCTGCGCAACTAAACCCGGCGACAATATTAAGCCCAAGGCGATAATTGTAAAATAGCCAAATCTTTTTGACATTTTTCTTTCTCTTTTCGTAAAATCTTTGATAAAGTACGCAAATTTGGAATTATCTATTTTAACAATATAATAGTTTGCGTACTCTGGCGAATCTGCAATGATTGGTTTGTACCTCTGTCATCTTACGATATGGGAGGTACAGGTTCATTTAAAGGATTTTGGGGTAGCAACGTGATTATTGCTAAAATCGATTTTATTTATACTGGTTCCGCTTGAAATTTTCCGCATATTTTACCGTAAAACAGCCGTTTCATGTCGCTTTACTCGGTAAAACGAGGGGTTTTATTCGTCCGGCGGCGAAATCAAAACGGCGTCGACAGGAAAAATCAAGTAGTCATAGTATAATCCGTTGAATGGTTCCCTTCTGCAGTAAGTAATCGGAATTACCTAAAAAAACTTTTATTAGAATTATGTTAAAAGCATAATTTGAGAAAAAAAGATTCATTACACAGATTAACAGGGGGAGACAAAACGGCGATTTCAAGACAATACCAGGGGGGAAAGTACAGCAAACTTTTCGAGCGAAAATTTAAGAATCTCCGGCAATTTTTATGAAGGAAATGGAAAAAAGAGGCGGTATTTTTCGGGAGGTTAAGGGATTCTTTCTTTTTTCTTTTTTTATTATATAGCCCCCCCCTTGACCTTATAGTTACTATAAGGTGTATAATGCGATAAAATTAAAAATCAGACGTTGATTTTGTGTTCGGTAAGTTGACTTTGATTTGTAAGGAAAGAGTTATGAAATCCCTATTTTTAACGGTAACGATCGTCGTCGCTGCGATGTCGAACGCGATGGCTCAAACAACCCCCTCTGAGGAGAAAAAAATGAATGCTTCCCTTGAAAAACCCGCAGATGCGGATAATTTTTACAAAAGTCCGTTGGTTACGGCTAAACCGGTAACCTTTAACAATCAGTATAAAATGAAAGTAGCCGGCAATCTGTTCGTTCCGGCTTTGGGTAATCGAAAAGCGTCTGCGATTATCGTCGGTCATCCGATGGGCGCGGTAAAAGAGCAAAGCGCGAATTTGTATGCTGTCAAGATGGCAGAACGCGGATTCGTAACCTTGGCAATTGATTTATCCTTTTGGGGAGGCAGCGAGGGGGAACCGCGCAACGCCGTTTCGCCCGATATGTATGCGGAAAGTTTTAGTGCGGCCGCCGATTATTTGCGTTCTTTGCCGTTTGTTGAAAAAGACCGTATTGGAGTAATCGGGATTTGCGGCAGCGGCAGTTTTGCAATCAGTGCCGCTAAAATTGACCCGCGATTGAAGGCGATTGCGACGATTAGCATGTATGATATGGGCGCGGCCAACAGACAGGCGCTGCATAATTCGCTAACCGTGGAACAGCGCAAAGCGATTATTGCGCAAGCGGCTCAAGAGCGGGACGAGGAATTTGCGACCGGTAAAACCAAGTATACCGGAGGTACGGTCGATCAGCTGAGCGACAATCCTCATCCGATTGAACGGGAGTTTTATGAATTTTATCGAACCCCGCGCGGAGAAGTCGTTCCAGACGGCGTTGAACGATTGACAACAACTCATCCAACGCTTACCAGCAACGTTAAATTTATGAACTTTTATCCATTTAACGATATTGATACTATTTCTCCTCGACCGTTGCTGTTTATTGCGGGAGAAAACGCGCATTCAATCGAATTTAGCCAAGACGCCTATAAGCGGGCGGCGGAGCCGAAGGAGCTGTATATCGTGCCGGGGGCAGGACACGTGGATTTATATGATCGGGTAAATCTGATTCCGTTCGATAAACTGGAAAAGTTTTTTACTGATAATTTGAAATAAATTCAAACAATTCAACTTAGTTTTCTGTATACCAGTTATTTATAACCATCAGAATCATAAAAACAAGCGATACAAAGACGTATGATGAATATCAAAATTT
>CAYZMZ010000130.1:3399-8325 GCA_964479655.1 uncultured Planctomycetaceae bacterium | reverse complement strand
TTCGCCATTCATTTATAACCGTAGTTTTATTTGGAGGAGTATTATTCGCCAATTACGTTATGTACTGTTTTACACCTAGTTCGTTCCTTCCAGAAGAAGACAAAGGAGCTATTTTGGTTCACGTGGAACTGCCTCCTGGAGCGACGATCCCCCGTACAGAGCGAGTCATGCAAAAATTGGGGGATGAACTTATGGCAATTACCGGCGTGAAAAATGTGATTTGTGTAACCGGATTTAGCTTTGTTGCTGGTCAGGGCGAAAACCTGGGCTTGGCAATTATAAATCTGAAAGACTGGAGTGAACGAAAAACGCCTGATTTGCAAATTAACGCAATTAAAGAGCAAGCAGAGAAGAAAGCCGCGTTAATTCCCGAAGCAAGAGCCAGTTTCTTCGTTCCGCCGCCTATTATGGGCTTGGGCGTTTCCGGCGGGGTATCGTTTAACCTATGCGGTTCAAGCGGTGTAACCACTCAGGATTTATCCATGCAAGGTAAAATTCTCATGGGTATGCTCAACAGCGGAGCCATTCCTCAATCCGGTGGCGGATTTACTACCTATAACGCCGATACGCCTCAGCTGACTTTAGACGTAGACCGGGTTAAGGCTGAAATGATGGGCGTTTCCATTTCAAACTTGTTTGCAACTTTACAGACGAAATTAGCGTCGTATTACGTAAACGATTTTAACTTGAGTGGTTATACGTTCAAGGTTCAGGTTCAATCCCGAACAGACGAAAGAAGTTTGCTGGATGATATTAATAATCTAAACGTTTCTAACGTAAAGGGAGAAATGGTTCCCTTTTCCGCGATAGGAAACGTCGTCTATACGGTTGGTCCGCAGCGAATTATTCGATTTAATCAGGAAATGTGCGCGGACTTCAAAACGAACTCTGCCCCCGGTGTTAGTTCGGGTGAGTTTATGGAGGCGTTAGACAATTTGTCTTTACCGACTGAATATCATGTGGAATACGTCGATATGAGTTATCAGGAACGTCAAAATCAGGGGCAAATTCTGTTCCTGCTGGCGTTGGCGATTGTATTCGGCTATTTATTCCTGGTGGCGCAGTATGAATCCTGGACGATTCCGTTGCCGGTAATTTTGTCGGTAGCCGTAGCGACGTTGGGGGCCTTATTAGGCCTGCAGGTATGGGGCCTTTCTTTAAGTATTTACGCCCAATTGGGTCTGATTATGTTGATTGGATTAGCCAGTAAGAACGCGATTTTGATGGTAGAATTTGCCAAAGAAGAACGCGCGGCGGGCAAGTCCATTTACGAATCGGCGCAAAGTGCGGCCTCGCTGCGATTCCGTGCTGTTTTGATGACCGCATGGTCCTTTATTTTGGGTGTTTTACCGTTGGTTATTGCGACCGGGGCAGGGGCTGCCAGCCGACGAGCGATCGGTGTAACAACGTTCTCCGGAATGTTGTTGGCGACTATTGTCGGTATTGCCTTTATTCCCGCTTTATATGCCGTATGCCAGAAAACGCGTGAATGGTTCCAAAAGAACTTTACACGTAAACATTTGGATACGACCGTACCTCCGCAGAATTATTTCTAATGCGGTTAGGATAAATCGGCAGAATTGCGGTTAGCAGCGGGCTTTGTGCCCGCTGTTTAACGTTGTAGACCCTGTTTCGCCGCCGGTTTAGAATACCGGGGGAGTCGTATTTGTATTGCGAACGAAGACGTCTGCGTTCCGGTATTCTATGCGGTCTGTCAAGCAGCTCAATATTCCTGGATTTGTTTCCGCAAAACACTTGTCTAGGAGTTGTTGACTGTAAGTATGTTCATAATAAATAAACACATGACGTTTTATTTTGCATTAATCCGTAAAACAAGGATTTTTTATTCCTGCGATGGCGAAATCAAAACGGCGTCGATAGAAAAAATCAAGTAGTCATACTATAAAATCTGCTTTTCCCCAAAACAGACAAGTGATGTATTTCTTGCCCCGTTGTTGAAATGAACCGAAAATAGGGAGCGGTTTCTGAATTGATACGATTTCGGTTTACCGTTTGAATTTGTACGCCGGTCGATGGGAGAAGAAAAACTTCCCTTTGGTTTGACTGCTATTGACTTTTTTCCCGTTTCGGGTTACAATTCTCTCAGTTATGAATTGCCAAGTTGCTATCCTGTTGATAATTACGATATTTGCGTCAAGCGCAGTGGGACAAACGCCCGCTTCGGTCGGAGCCGATACGTTTGATTCAACGGCGCAGAATCGGGCGATAGAACGCGGCTTGAAGTTTCTAACGGCTCGCCAGCAGGAAAACGGCTCTTTTGGAGACGGTTATTATCAAGGCGATGCGGCTATAACCGCTTTTGCCGGCATGGCGTTTATTTCTTCGGGAGATGTATGCGAAAAAAAGGATTCGCCTGCTGCCAAGTGTGCGCAGTATCTGCTTTCGATTACCCGTCCTGATGGATTTATTAACCGTCCGGCAGATGCGGTCAACGACGGCTCGTTTCGTCCGATGTACGGACACGGATTTGCGGTTTTGTATCTGTCAGAAATAGCGGGAATGTACCCGCAGGAGGACTTATATCCCAAGCTGGATAAATCCATAAAACTGATTCTTGCCAGTCAAAACGACGAAGGCGGCTGGCGGTATTTTCCCCGTAAAAACGATGCCGATGTTTCGGTTACCGCCTGCCAGGTCATGGCGTTGCGGGCGGCGCGCAACGCTGGGCGAGATGTACCGGCGCAGACCATCGAAAAGGCGGTTTCGTATTTGAAATCCTGTAAAAATAGTGATGGGGGATTTATGTACATGCGTCCGTCAGGAGAAAGCGCGTTACCTAGAACGGCGGCGGTAGTAACCGCATTGCTGTCTGCGGGGCAGTATAACGATCCGGTACTCAAGCCGGCTTTTGAATATTTAGATAAGCAGTCGGCTGACCATTTCACCGATAATAAAAGCGGTCGTTCGGCTTTGGCATCCGGAGATTATCCGTTTTATTCGCTGTATTATCTAACCGGAGCAGATCGACAAGGACAAATTAATTGGACCAGAAATCATCGTAAAGCGGTATCCCTGCTGATTGAAAGTCAGAATCCGGATGGCAGCTGGTCCAGCGAGTTTTCCAAAGACTATGCAACAGCAATCGCCCTGATTGTACTTCAAATAGAAAATAACTATTTGCCGATATGGCAAAAATAAAATCTGTATACGTTTATATAAAGATACTTGAAGTTTTATGAACACCTTGATTAAAATTCTACATCTGATTCGGTTTAGCCATACGCTTTTCGCTCTCCCGTTTGCCGCCTTGGCCGCGTTGATGGCGTGGAATTTAAATCGGTTATCTAATCCTCCTGTTGAAATTCGATTTCAGGAAATAGCCGGAATTTTACTATGTATGGTTTTTGCCCGCTCGGCTGCGATGGCGTTTAATCGTATTGCCGACCGATTTATTGATGCGGAAAATCCGCGCACGAAAAATCGCCATTTGGTAACCGGCAGTTTAAGTTTGAAGTCCGTGGTTGTATTTACGATTGTTTGCAGTATTGGATTTATTTTGTCCACGTTGTTATTTTTGCCGAATGTCTGGCCGATTGCTTGTTCTGTCCCGGTTTTACTGTATTTGCTGGGATATTCATACGCCAAAAGATTTACTTTTATGGCGCATTACTGGCTTTCTTCCGCCTTGATGCTGTCCCCGGTGGGGGCGTGGGTCGCGATTCGTCCGCCGGTTTTGCAGTTTGCTCAGCTTTATTCGGACGGAGCCGTTTGCGGATTTCCCGTCGTTGCGTGGCTTGTCGCCTTGGTGGTTCTGTTTTGGGTTGGAGGTTTCGATATTATTTACGCCTGTCAGGATTATCAAACCGATACGAAATTGGGATTAAAGAGTATTCCCGCTGCGGTGGGAATTGCCGCAGCGTTAAAAATCGCGGCGATAAGTCATTTATTTATGCTGGCGGTTTTGTTTATTCTGCCCTGTTTCTACCCGTATTTTGGACTTATTTGGTACTGCGGATTGGCGGTATTATCGATTCTGATTTTTATCGAACATGTACTCGTATCCCCCCAAGATTTAAGCAAAGTCAATCTATCGTTCTTTTACGTCAACGCAATTGTCAGTATCAGCTTGCTTATTTTAGGGGCAGTTGATATATTTCTATAGATAAAACAGATGTAATAGACAATATACTGTTCGGATATCGAAAATAAAATTCTATTCCCCGTCCTGTTATTATCCGTCGATTTTGGTATAATGCGAAAAGTGCTGTCGTAGGAGAATCGTTTTTCGTCAATCCGATTCAGTTTGAATCCGGAAAGGTAAGTTACAATTGGAGCCTCCAACGGCAGTTTGTATATATACCGCAATTTAAAAATTCTATTAATCATGGCATATTTAGTACTTGAAGATGGCAAAGTTTTCCCCGGTGAATCCTTTGGAGCAGACGGAATTTCAACCGGTCAGTTGGTTTTTAATACCTGTATGACGGGCTACCAAGAGGTAATTACAGACCCGGCTAATTACGGTAATATAGTAACTATGGCGTATCCTGAAATCGGCAACGTGGGCGTTAACGCCGCCGATTCGGAATCCGATAAGCCGCAAATTTCCGGGCTGGTCGTTCGTCAATTAAGTCCGATTCGTTCCAATTTTCGCTCGGAACAAACCTTGGAAGAATATCTCAAAAAGTATGGAATTGTGGCGATTAAGGGCGTCGATACCAGAGCGGTAACCAAGCATCTGCGAGATTTCGGTCCCAAACAGGCGGTTGTCGCCTGCGGAGATCGCCTTTCGGTTACCGAATTAATCGAAGCGGCTCATAAAGCGGCTATTCTTGCCAACGGCGGAAACCCGGATTGTACAGCTGACGAATGCGGCGGGGAAGGCTGCAAATGCGCTGAGGAAGGTCATCATCACGACGAAAATTGCGAATGCGGTTGTCATGGAGTTAATTTGGAGGCGTTTCC
>CAYZMZ010000130.1:0-3389 GCA_964479655.1 uncultured Planctomycetaceae bacterium | reverse complement strand
AAAAAGTTACCTGTCCGGTTTCTTATAAATGGACTGAAAAACATGCGTGGATTGATGAACGTAAAGTCAGTAAACGATTTCCGGTTGTCGTACTTGATTTAGGCGTTAGACGGAATCAGCTGCGTTATTTAACCTCTTTTGGGTGCGATGTAACCGTAGTTCCGTCGAGTACGACGTCGGAAGAAATTTTGACCTTAAAACCGGCTGGAGTATTTATTTCCAACGGACCGGGTGCTCCGTGGGCTGGGAAAATTATCGACAATTCCATAGAAAAACTTCTCGATAAAGTCCCTGTTATGGCGATCGGTCTGGGGTCTTTAATGACTGGAATGGCGTTGGGAATCAATCCGTGTATTTTAGGACATGGTAATCACGGTGTTAATATTCCCGTTCAAGACGCGCAAACCGGAACGGTTTCAATTGTCTCGAAAAATATGGATTACGCCTTGGACGGCGAAGATTTTGAGGCGGAAAAAGAAGAAGGCGAATCCGATTTGCTTAAGGACATCGTAATTACGCACGTCAATCTGAATTATCCTGACATAATCGAAGGATTCAAGCATAAATCGCGTCCGATAATTGGGATTTCATGGAATCCCTCGGTTCCAACCCGCGCGCAAGACGGCCGCTGTTTTTATGATGATTTTATCGACATGATGAAATAATCTCCCCCATCCAGACGTATATTGTTTCAGACGCAGTTCATATTCCGTGCTGTTACCGAATGGGCTTCCGCCGGTTGACGAGTTCAAACCTATTTTGTCGGATATATTTTCGTTTTCGCAGTACATAGTAAATCAGCGAGGCACGTAAACAAACGTTCCTCGCTGATTTTGTTTACGGGTTCCACTTGAAATTTTCCGGCTTATATTACCATAAAACAGCCCAGTTCATTTCGCCTTAATCCGTCAGACGTAAGATTTTATTCCTGGGGGCGGCGAAATCAAAGCGGCAACGATAGAAAAAATCGAGGTAATCATAGTCCAAATAGTATCTCAGCGCGTTTCGCCCACTGAAAAAGTTTTTTTGTCCCCCTCTAAAATTTACCCTCGTAAAAATACCCCGTAGACTTGTCCTCGTAAAAATACTCTAAAAATTTATCCGCGAAAGAATTATTCTCTAAAAGAATAAAAAAACTCTAAAAAGACATGAAATGAATTGTATTGACAGATATGTTTCATATTTTTTTTGAAAATTTTTGAAATTTTAGCATGAAACCCTTGATTTTCTGTTTATTATCTGTTAGAATACAGAGAAAGAAGGGATTATGCTTGTTGGTTCGCTGTCCAACGCCCCTATATAATCAGAGGAAGCATCCTTTCTACAGAGAAATATGAGATTATTTTATTCCCACCTTACCCCCTTATTATGATTAGGAGATCATGATGTATCGAACAGGATTTTTCATGAGTATTTTTCTGGCGTTATCTATCAACGCCATGGCAGCTTATCAGCCGTTTGATAAACTGCCGCAAGCTGCTCAAGAGCAGTTGCTTTCCGATTGGGCTTTCCAAGCCGAAGGTAAATTCAACGCACAAATCGTTGAAAATGAAATCAAATGGACAAAAGAAGTTGCCCAGCGAATCAGCGGCATGCCTAATGCCTCAAATTTATCCGATAAGGTTGCCGCGATAGACGCCTTGGCGGGAAAAGTTAAAGACTGCAAAGATTACAAAGCTTTGTACATGGAAGTCAGAAAAGTCAAGCGCGACATCGTCTTTTCTAATCCGCTTCTTGATTTCGATTCTATTTTGATGATTGACAATCCCTATCCGAAGGGAAAACCGGGCGATGCAACCGATGAATGGGGACATGAAGCCCGTCATCGTAACGGCTACATGGCTGTCGACGGCGGAAAAATGCTTATTGTCGGCTTGAATCCCGGTGAAATTAAAAAAGACGTTTTGGAAGGTCATACCGGAGCTTTTTGGCGTCCTGACCTGTCTTGCGATGCCAAGGAAATTCTGTTTTGCTTCCGTCCGCAAGGTGAAAGATCGTTCCATCTGTACAAAGTAAATGTAGACGGAACGAATTTACGTCAGCTTACCAAAGGCGATTACGACGATTTAGACCCCATTTATACTCCAGACGGCAAGATTACCTTCTGTTCTTCCCGTCAGCATAGCTACGTTCGCTGCATGCCGATGACCCATTCTTTTGCAGTATCCCGTTGCGATGGCGACGGTAAAAACATTTATGTTGTTTCTGCCAACGGCGAGCCGGAATATATGCCCTCAATGCTTCCAGACGGACGCGTTATTTTTACCCGCTGGGAATATACCGATAAAGCGCTCTGGCGCGTTCAATCCCTCTGGACAATGAATCCAGACGGAACGAATACGCAAACGTTCTGGGGAAATCAATCAATTTGGCCAGACGTTCTCACCGAAGCCCGCGCTATTCCGGGATCTAAAAAGGTGGCTTTTATTGGACTGGGACATCATGCCTGGTTTGCCGGTGCCCTTGGATACATAGATCAAAGCAAGGGATTGAACTATCCAGACGGTCTGGAACGCATAACTCGCGAAACTCCGTGGCCGGAAGTTGGAAATGGTCCACGAGACCCCAGTTCCGTTTACGATTATCACGTTGCGGGAAAGTTTTTCGCCTATAAAGCTCCGTATCCGTTGTCTGAAGAATATATGCTTATTTCTGCCCGAACTGGAGGACGACTATATAGCGGAGCCGATCACGGCTGGTATTTCAATCTGTATTTTCAAGATGTTTACGGAAACAAGGAGTTAATCCACAAAGGTGCCAACAACGCATGGTACGCTATTCCGCTTAAAGCCCGCAAATCTCCTGAAGTTAAGCCGGATTTGGTAGAATGGCCTGAAATCGGCAAGGGTATTAAACCCGCGCCGGGTCTTTTGTACAGCAACAACGTTTTTGACAACGCTCCTGCTGTTCTCAAGGAAAAAGGAAAGTATATTCGCGTTGTACAAATGGATCCTAAAACGTATACAACATGGCATAAAACCGTTCAACATGACGGTCCTGCCGTCTCGGTTTTCCAGGCGGAAGGCGTAAAGCGAATTTTAGGAACCGTTAAAATTGAAGACGACGGCAGTATTTTCTTTGAAATGCCTGCTGGACAAAGTGTCTTTTTTGAAATGCTGGACGAAAACGGCATGGCGATTCATGTTATGCGTTCCTTTACCAACGTTATGCCCGGTGAAGTCCGCGGCTGCTTCGGCTGTCACGAATCGAATTTGGCAACCAAGGGCAATCAACCGTCTAAGGGCATGAACATGGCGATGAAAAAAGGACCGCAGAAACTCGTTCCGCCGTCTTGGGGATCGCAAGAATCTATTTCTTATATGCGATTCGTTCAGAAGCCTGTTTTGGATAAATACTGCGCTAAATGCCATCAAAAGGAAGGAACAGAC
>CAYZMZ010000129.1:6415-8336 GCA_964479655.1 uncultured Planctomycetaceae bacterium | reverse complement strand
GAATTGAGCTTGTCGGAATCGGCTACCAAGGCGATTTCCTCCAAAAATACGGTCAGAGGATTAAAGGGGAATTGCTGCGGATCTTTTAAACAAGCTTCTACATCGGCTTCGTGACGCTGGTCAAAACCGGCGGCAACATTGAGAAATTCGTTGATGTTGGCCGTTCTGTTTATGTCATCTTCCAATTGGGATTGCGAAAATTGATCTCGGTAGCCGGATAATTGCAGAATCTGATCTACCAGCGGCTGGATTTTATATCCGGTCAGAGAAAAAATGGCGTTGACCATGGTATCGAATTTTTTAATCGCCGCGGCGGATCGTCCTTTTATTGAGGGGATTTTGTCTATCTCCCATGCGGCTTGAAGCAGAGAACAGCCCTGTCGCGAGGCGTAATCCCGCAATTTGGATATACTTGTATCGCCGATTCCTCTTGTCGGCTCGTTGACGATTCTGACAAACGAAACGTCGTCGTAAGGATTACTCAGCAGCCGCAGATACCCGATAATATCTTTGATTTCTTTCCGCTGATAAAATTCCAGCGAATTGATCAAAGTATAACTGATTCTATTTATATTACAGGCTTCTTCAATCGGTCTGGATTGCGCGTTTAATCGATAGAAAATAGCAATATCCTTAGGCTCAGCAGCGCCGGAATCAATCAGCTTGGAGATTTGTTCAACTATTTTTTGAGCCTCTTCAATATCGTCGGCGTAGCAATTCAAATGAACCGGCGCGCCGGAAGGATTATCGGTAAAAAGGGACTTCTGTTTTCTTTGCGTGTTGTTGGTAATTAACGTATCCGCAACATGGAGAATTTCGGGGGTAGAACGATAATTCGCCTCCAGACGGACGGTTACACAATCCGGATAGTCTTTTTCAAAATCGAGAATATTGCGAATCTGCGCCCCGCGCCAGCCGTAAATCGACTGGTCCGGATCTCCGGTTACCGATAGATTTTTATAATCCCGATTGAGCAGCTTGATTATTTCATACTGAACAACGTTGGTATCTTGATATTCGTCTACCAGAACGTATCTATACTGCGCGTCGAGGTCTGCCCGAAGCGATTCGTCGGCTTTAAGCATCGCAACGACATGCAAAAGCATATCGTCGAAATCAACCGCGTTGGACTTCGTCAAGGCGGATTGATATTCTTCAAAAATATTTTTCAAATCCTTTTCGTACTGCTTTCGCGGAGAGGCTTCATAACTTTCCGCGGTAATCATCTGACTTTTTAATCGACTAATCCCGTTGACGGCAGTAGCCGGAGTAAATTTATAGTCCGGCTTGACTTTATCGATAACCAATTTCAGCAGCCGTTTACAGTCTGCAACGTCGTAAATGGTAAATTGCCCGTTTAATCCGACCAGTTCTCCGTGCCGCCGAAGGAGCATAGAACAAAATTTATGGAAGGTACTAACCCATAATCTGCCTTGACCGAGGGCAGGAACCAGCTGCTCGACCCGGTTTTTCATTTCAAGAGCCGCTTTATTGGTAAAAGTCATCGCCAGAATATTACGCGGAGCAATTCCATGCTGAATTAAATTCGCAATTCGATGAGTAACGACACGGGTTTTACCCGACCCGGGTCCTGCCAGAACCAACATCGGTCCGTCTATATGTTCTACCGCCTGCCGCTGAGCCGGATTGAGAGATTCCAGATAATCGATCATAGTATATTTATCGCCAGATTACTTCTGACCTCTATAAATTTATATCCGGTACTAAAAAATACCGGGTAATCAGATAAAATAACGTGAAGGACGCATGTACCTTATTAATATCTTATTGATATGTTCAGATACAAGCGTCCTTGAGAAAACAGGGGGGGTAAGCGCATCACTGTGATTATTCTTCAGAATCGTCCGGCTGTTCGAAAGTCGCGCAACCCATTCTCCGGACTTTTCCGGGAGTAATTCCA